>JAUNNW010000041.1 GCA_030531285.1 Synergistaceae bacterium
CGTCCGGCAGGGTTTCGCGTATTTTTCTGACAAGTCCGCTGTATTTTTCAACCGTGTAGCCGCGGTTCATCTCTTTGAGAATTCTGTCATTGCCCGACTGGACAGGAAGATTTATCGACCGGCAGATGCTCGGTGTTTCAGCCATAACCTGCAGAATATCCTCGTCAAAATCCTTCGGGTGCGATGTTGCAAAACGCAGTCTCGCAATACCGTCGATTTTAGAAACGTCCTTCAGAAGCTTCGCGAAGGTGTAATCTTTAGTATCCTTTCCGTATGCGTCAACGTTCTGCCCAAGCAGAGTAATTTCGCTTGCTCCCGACGACGCCAGCGTGCGGCACTCGGAGAGAATATCCTCATGCCTGCGGGACTGAAGCCGTCCGCGGACGTAAGGCACTATGCAATAACTGCAAAATCTGTCGCATCCGTAGCTTATCGTAACGTACGCTTTATACGGGTTTGTTCTGACAAGAGGCGCGACCTCCAAGTCCTGAAGCGCACGAGGGTCATCGTCCATGAAGAAACGGCTCTCTCCGTCTTTGAACACATCCTCTATACCCTGCGGAACAAGCCCCAAATGGCGGGGCCCCGAAACAAGCTTCACGCACGGGAAACGTTTCGCCGTTTCCCGTCCTATTCTCTGAGCCATACAGCCGATAAGCACTACAACAGGTTTTTGTCCGTCTGCTTTGTAACGCAGATTGTAACGGCCTATTTCGCTTATAACCTTCTGCTCTGCCTTGTCGCGTATGCTGCATGTGACAAGCACGACAAAATCCGCAAAAGCATCGTCCGTCTCCTCCCAGCCTCTGTGCACAAAAGCCGTGCGAAGCCTGTCTCCGTCATATACGTTCATCTGGCATCCGAATACCCTGACAGCAAACCTGAGCAAGAAAATTACCTCTTTTCATCAATTCTTGTGTAATTATATCAAAATAACGCTATAATTTATACGGAGTGATTAAAATGAAGAAAATTTTTGTCATACTTTCCGCGCTCGCGCTGTTCACGGCACAGGCGTACGCGGCAGACGCACCTCTCGTTGAAGTGCTGACAGGCCCAAACAGCGGACTTCCCGATATTGAAGGCTGGTTTAACTATGACGTGCGGACGACAAAACTCAACACCGTTTCAGGTTATCAAGGCGAATGGATTGAACGCGGCTACAGAACGGCGCAGGGGGTTCCCTGCCATGCCGTAAGAATTAACGGCGCCGGTCCCAAAGGCTGGAAAGCAAAACAAATAAGCGGAACAGCTGACGACGGACTGCTCGGCGAAGGTGCAACATTCAAAAGCCTCACAATATGCGGCTTCGCGGCGGAATTTGACAGGCATCCGGCGCACGGCTGCTCGCTCGCCGTCCGTCTGCCCGACAGCGTTCTGACTCTCGAATCAAAATACGCTTCTGAAGCGGAAATAATTCAGATTGCCGAAACGCTGATTAAAAAAATCACAGGGAAATAACTGTCCGGTGATTGCTTCCTCATATAAGCACGTTATATCGTTTTCAACAACCGCCGGATTTTCTCAAGTTCCACTCTGTCCAAAACCGCTCCGTCTGCTAAAAGTTTCAAATTATGCCACTTGTCAGCATACACTCTGGTAAGAGAATCAAGTTTAACAAACGACGGTTTCAAAAAAGGCGGGTTATAATTCACAATTTCCGCGTTCGCAGGCAGAGACAACTTCCATTCTTTGCCTTTCACTGAAGAAATATTCAGCAGTTCAAGGTAATCCGCAGACACAGCAACAATCAAATACGGCCTGTCGTACTCAGGTCTGGTTCCGTCTTTAAATGTTATGCGTCCAAGGATGCCTTGACCTTCCGTAAAATTCATCAGTAGACAACCAAAGAGCCATTGTCAAGATATACGCTGTAATCCGTATCCTCTGCGGAAAGACTGAACTTTTCAAGCTGCTTTATCATATTATCGGTCAGCAAAAAACCATCGTAATGAAACGTTATCCCGTTTATAACCTCTCTTGCCTCAACATCTTGTGCAGATCGCTTAAAACTGTCAATAAGGCTTCTGACAGTTTCTATATCCTCATTTTGGGAAAGCATATCGACAACAGAGAGCGATTTATCGTGAAAACCTCCGCCTTGTTTCAGACCGTTTTCGTATGCGTTTTTCCAGAAACGAAACGAATGGTGTACGTCAGAAAGTTCTCTCGGCTTTGATCTTCCGAAGATATTCATCGTCAGCCGCAAAACGTTATACTCGTCTTCTGAAAAATCAGGCTGGTACGAATCACTGTCTTTTTTGAAACCGGCATAATCATTTTTATATCTGAGTCTCACCTTTTCTACGACACAACCGTGTTCAAAAGCAAGTATCTCATCATCGAAAAGAGGAATATTATATTCCGCGATGCTGATCAAATTGGCAAGCACCAGCAATTTTTGAAGCCGCATATTTCCATCGTAAGTATTGGCTATTGTCGCGTCCTCACATTTAAGGAAATATTTTGCAAAATCATAAACGTCTTTCATAATGCAGACCCCTTTCATTGCAAAACCCAAAACTCAATAAATTATTTTCTGTTACACCGGAACAGCCGTAAAACAAGTTATTTATCATTCCACATTTTAAGCAACTCTTTATAGATTTTATCCAATGTATCCTTAAAATTCTCTACCGTAATTTTTAATTTACCACTGGCTGTCCTCATCTCAAAGAACATATCTTTGTTGGGGGCTGCTTGCCGCAAAGCTTCGAGGGTACTATGCTTATTTGTATCGCTGACGCTCCTGGAGCTATGCATACATGGAGCCGCCATTATTGCTGCCCATTTTTTTTGTTTGAAATCTATTTGTTTATTCTTTTTCCCATCCATTTGAAACACGAAATCCTTTTCTTTAAAATGCCAACTCTTTGCCGCCTCAAGCAAGTCTCTTTTTTTAGCACATCCGTTATAACCATATACCAAAATTTTCATATTTGGGTAGCAAGCCAATAATTCATCTCCACTAATACTCATGTCATCTGCGGAAGCATCACGGCACTCTGTGTCTCTTGTTTCTGACACGATTTTCTGTATTTCGTTATTATGTAATATATTTGCTTCTTTCTTTTGTTTCTCTAACTCTTGTATCTTCCGGTCTTTCTCTTTTATTTTTTGATCTTGTTCTCGTATCTTCTGGTCTTTCTCATTTCTAAGGCGTTCAATCTCTCTTTCAAGGCGTTTTATTTCTTTATTTTTTGCATCTTCACTTTCTTGCGCTTTTTGTTTTTCAGCACACAATTCTTGAATATACTCATCTTCAGCACCGTGTTTGTCAATATTAGGCATCTTATTAGACTGCTTAGATGCACTTACTCCATCTATTAGATTATCTAATACATAGTTTGGGCAAAAGGTATTTCTATATTTCACAACAGATTCATTATCACTTAATCCATAACTAACTGCTCTGTTAAGAATTGCCCCCTCATCGATGTTTTGTATATTTTGCCCATTTTCATGTGCTTGGGAAAGTCTGTCTAAAAATTCACAGAAAATAACATTGCGTTGCCCTATTTCTGTAGAGTCCATAACATCTGCATTGTCTATATAATTAAAGAAATAGACGACAGGATCTTCAAGGACATTTCGGAAGTTATCCGTTCGTAGATTTATGAGTGCCCTATAATTATTAACCCATATAGGACAGTCTTTTTGATTTTTATACAGTTGCAATTGTCTTGAAGCTTTTTGATATTCTCCTCTTAAAAAATATAATCTCGCTGTAATTTTAGTAGCTTCAAAGAACCTTTGAGCATCACTATCTATATCTAAACCAGTTCTCAATGATTTTCTCAAGCCTTCAATAACAGCCTCCTCAGTATCTTCATTCATACATTGGTATAATTCCATCGCAACATCATAGGCTTCCTGCCAAGTTTCTGTTTTTGAAAGTTTTTCCATGTGTTTATCCATTGTCTGAATTACACCCACCTGTTATTCCCAAGTCAGTAACGCTTTGTGTTTCTTCAATACAGACATTGTATCAATATATTTTGTAGAGACATAACTATTCACACAAAAAATATGCAACTCTTCTTTTGCTCTAGATATAGCCACAAACACACGATTATAATCTAATTGCTGGTCGCCACAACTGCTTAACATATTAAAACCAGTCAACAGCACAATATCAAATTCCAAACCTTTCATCGTTCCATAAGATAAAATTTTTGGTTCCAAATTAAAAAAATCTAACTGACTATAGTTTTTACCATATTTATAAAACTCAACGGTTGGAATTAACACCTTTAAATTATGATATGTCGCAATGTGCCTGTTATGATAGGTATCAACAATGATACCTATACTTTTGTCAGAATTATCATTAATTACATTCATAATGACATCATCTTGCTCGGTGAAATTGTTACACAGATGTATTATCGGTTTATTGCCATTACTACGCGTTGTTAACTCAAATGCGGAAGCATTAAAAAGTCCTGCTACATCATTGATTTCCTTTGTGTTCCTAAAATTTTCATCTAATGGGAAATCATCCTCAGCTTTAATAATTCCGACTAAATCATGTACATTGCTAATGTGCCGATTATTATTGTCTGATATCTGGTTTGTATCAATGAAACATGTAAGGTTATCTGCCATGCACATGAGTCCTTTAAAAAAGTCAAGATCAAAATCTTGTGCTTCATCAACAATAATATGTTTATACGGTTTATTTTTTTCGTACTGTCTCAATGTCTTAATAATCTCTGACATATTTGGCATATTGTTTATAATGTTAGGTATATTAAGTTGTTCACTAAGCCAACTATGCATTGTTTTTACTTCAAAGTTTTTCCCTGACAATTGCGTAGAAATGTACATTGCAAGTGGTCGATTGTAAACCAGCAAAAGTACTTTACGATTATCCCCATTGTCTATTTGTTTTTTTGCTAAAATTAATGCTCGCTCAATCGCCATTTTTGTTTTTCCTGTGCCAGGTCCGCCTGAAATCACCTGATTAACGTCCATTGGCAAAGATCTCATTAGTGACCTTTCTGAATTAATTTCTGAATTAAATAATTCTTTTTCAAGCCGTGATATATTACCCATAATCATCACCCAATCATAATCATAAACACATCCGTACCGCATTTGATATTATAACACATACAGTACTATTAAAAACTCTCTAAAATCTAAAGAAACGTCCGCAGAAGCGGACGTTTTTGTTTGCGAGTGGTGGGCCTACCAGGAATCGAACCTAGAACCATCCGGTTATGAGCCGGGAGCTCTGCCAATTGAGCTATAGGCCCGCAAAATTATTCTGTTTTAGGATAAATGGCACCTACCGGACACGCCTCCATGGCGTTTTTAACCTCAGAAGACTCGCTCTGCGCCTTTACCGTGCTTTTGCCTGCGGCTTCGTCAATTTCAAAAACCTCCGGGCAGAGCTGTGCGCAGATGCCGCATCCGATACACTCGTCGACGTTGACCTTGACTTCCATTGTATCAACCCCCAACGGTCGGGTATTCTACTCTAAAACTTTGATTTAGTCAAATTATTTTTTTATTTTTGCGGCTTAATCGTCGCAGGCGACGGAAATCTTTGCCCCGCCTTCTGATTCCGTAAGCCTTAGCAGCGTTTTATAACCGCTGACAGCCTTTTTCTTCGGCTTGTCGGCTGTTATAAACAGTCCCGTTCCGACTATTTCACCCTCAAAATGGCGCGCCATAAGCTGCATACCGGCGGCAGTGCTTCCGCCTCTCATAAAGTCATCGAGAATGAGCACCCTTGAGCCTTTCTGTATCTGTTTCGTCCCCATGTACATCGTGCGGACTTCACCGCTTGCGGACGGATAATGAACCGCCATAGCCGCACCATCGCTCGGACGGTTTCTGAAACGGCAGACCGAGAGAGGACAGCCGAGCGCATACGCCGTAAAGAGAGCGACAGGAATGCCCTTAACCTCGGTAGTAACTATTATGTCCGGCTTTGCGTCAACAAAAAGCGAAGCCATTGACAGACCGAGAGGAAGAGCCGTAACGGGATCAAAAATCAGGTCGTTGTAATAAATCAGTCCGCCGGGAAGATATCTGTCGGGATCTGAAAGCTTTTCTGCGATTTCTTCAAGCAGCGACCTGCGGTACTCGGACGTACATTCGGGCAGAAAACGCGCTCCTCCGATGCGTCCCCTTTCAACCTGAACGGTTCCGAAGCCGTCTGTGGCAAATGCCGATGCCACGACCTCCATATCTTCGCTCACAACGGTTTTTGAAACGCTGAATTTATCCGCGAGCTCCGTAATGGAGAGAGATCTTGAAGGCGTCATGAAAAAATTCGACACCGTTCTTGCTATTCTCTCAGTTCTCTGTCCTTTCATATCTATACCATCCTTTCTGCCGCAAGAATAAAATCCTGCATACTCAATATTTTTTCCAGTCTGTCCAGCGTCTTGTCCTGCGCCGCAAAAAACATTGCGCTTCCGCTTCCGCACATTCCCCAGGCAAGAGCCCCTTCTCCGTCCGCCACGTCAAAAGCCGTATTGTACTCCGGATGCTCACAAAGCGCAGGGGCAAGAAAATCATTCGGAAGAAGTCCTGCGCGGACGTTCTGCGAAAGTTTTTTTACAATTTCGGACGCTTCAGCCGCAAAATCCGCATCCTCAGGACAAAAATCCCCTCTGTATTCGTCAAGCTTCCTGTAAGCGGCAGGCGTTGACGAAGTCCATCTTGGAAAAACAATCAGCCACGGAAGCTTAATTTCCTCAATAAGGGGAAAAAGTTTCTCCCCAGTGCCTTCGGCGTAATTCAGCGTGTTGTCCTGAGCGAGCGCCAAAACATCCGCGCCGAGCTTTGCAATCTCGTCAGGCGTGCAGATCAAGCCGCAGTTTTCTTTCAGCCACACAAGCAGAGCTGCGGCATTTCCGCTTCCGGCACCTATTCCCGAACCCTGCGGATAACGCTTTGAAAGCTTAATTTCAAGCGGCGGGACGGAAATTTTCCGTGAAGCAAACTCAAGCACGGAATCAAGCAGATTTTTGCCCTGTATTTTCGCGCCTTCAACCGTTATACTCCCGTTTCCGCTTTCTGTACGGCGCACGCTAAGCTGCTCTGTGCCCGTCTTCTTCCAAAAAACAGTGCGAAGCTCGTGATAACCGTCGGATCTTCTGCCAAGCACGTGAAGCGTTAAATTTACTTTTACGGGACAGTACATTGCTCCAAACTTTCCCCTCAACAACGCAATGCCCCTGTACGGGGCATCACTCTGTGATCTTAATATATTTTTTCTCCTGTTTCGCAGAGGACAAGCTCAACATCGTGCGTCAGCAGATCGGTGTAGCGGAAAGAAACAACCGTATCCGTCTCCTCAAGATGCAACGTGAAAAGGCTTGAATAGACAGCCTCAATAACGGCGACATCGTCCTTCGACTTTCGTCTGCCGTTCGCCGCATGACAAAAAACGCGTTTTCCGCAATACTGACCGACAATATTTTTGAGCTCTTCCTGCGTCACAGCCATATACTAACCTGCCTCTGCACAATTATAGTATGGATATTATACGCAGAAACAGCCTAAAAGTCAAGAATTTTGCGGAATTTGCACTTTGTCCGGAAATAAATGTAAGGGATTTTGACAAAAAATTCATTAGTTGTTGGCAGCTTACAGCGTCTTTTACACCAGTTCTGTCCAAATTCTGTTGGCGACTCTCATTCCCGCCTGCGTCAGCGCAATGCGCCCCGGCGTGACGGAATACAAATCGCGCGGAAAATTTTCAAGCACGGACAGCACGTACTTTTCCGCACCTTCCCCGTATTTTGCGCGGTACTTCTCTCTGTTTATTCCCTCTGTCATACGAAGCTGAAGCACGGAAGCCTCCCTCGCGCTTGCGCAAGGCTCAAGTTCCTCCCTGAAAACAACGGCTGTTCCCTTCTCCGCGGCAAGGGCGCAGTATTCCTCAAACCCGCTCTCATTCGTATAACGCACTCTATCAAGATAGCCTGACGCAGAAATTCCGGCGCCGAGATAATCGCCGCCTCTCCAGTAATTCAGGTTATGCCTGCTCTCTTTTCCGAAAAGCGCGAAATTCGCAACCTCATACTGAGCGAAACCGTGCTTCGGCAGATACTCCTGAGCGAAAAGATACTGCTCGCAGCCCTCAGGCAGTTCAAAACCGCGGGAAGCAAACGGCGTCCCTTCCTCAATCGTCAGCTGATACAGGGAAATATGCGAAAGACCAAGGTTAACAGCCTTTTCAAGCGTGTTTTTCCATTTTGAAAGCGTCTGTTTCGGCAGTCCGAACATAAAATCGGCATTCACGGAAAAGCCCGCTTCAACGGCGTCTTCAACGGCCTCAAGCGCACGGCGCGAATCGTGCAGACGGCCGAGAAAATTCAATTCATTATCGTCAAAACTCTGCACGCCGAGACTGACGCGCGAAACGCCGGCGGATTTCCAAAACGAAAGCAATTCCCTTGTCAGCGAATTGGGATTTGCCTCAACGGTAAATTCCGTACAGGCAGACAAATCTATATTCTTTTCAATAATTCCGGAAAGCGTTTCCCATTGGGAAACAGACAGACAGGAAGGAGTGCCGCCGCCCGCGTAAAGCGTTGACGCGGAAATTTCACCAAGCCGCGAACGCCAAAAGGCAAGCTCGCGTTCGAGCCTGCCCAAATAAAAATCCTTATCGCCGCTTCCGCGCGCGTAACTTGCAAACGCGCAGTACGGGCATTTTCTTTCACAAAAAGGAACATGTATATAGACGGAAAGCTCCGCCACAGCGCTACTTATCCTCCGTTTTGGTAACGTCCATAAAAGCAAGAAACGCCTCCTGAGGAATTGCCACGTGCCCAATCTGCTTCATGCGCTTCTTTCCTTCCTTCTGCTTTTCAAGCAGTTTGCGCTTGCGCGTAATATCTCCGCCGTAGCACTTCGCAAGCACGTCCTTGCGCACCGCCTTAATGTTCATACGAACGATAACTTTTTTGCCGACGGCAGCCTGAATGGGAATTTCAAACAACTGACGCGGAATAAGCTCCTTAAGCCTGCCCACAACGGCATGACCCCGCGTGTACGCCTGATCCTTGTGGCAAATAAACGAAAAAGCGTCAACAGGCTCGTCCTGAATAAGCATATCCACCTTCACAAGCTCCTCAGCGCGAAAACCGATATGGTCATAATCAAGCGAAGCATAGCCCCGTGTACAAGACTTCAGCCTGTCGTTGAAATCAAGAATAAACTCCGCAAGCGGCATATCGTAGGTTAAACGCACGCGCTCAGGCGTGAGATAATCCATACCGACATACGTTCCACGCTTTTCTTGGCAAAGCTTCATAGCCGCGCCCACAAAACTGTCCGGCATAAAAATAGAAAGTTTTATATACGGCTCGCGTATCTCCTCTATCCTGACAGTATCCGGAAAATCCGAAGGCCTGTGCGCCTCGACAACGCTCCCGTCGGTAAGGGCAATCTGATAACTGACATTAGGCGCTGTCGCCACCAAATCAACGCCAAACTCGCGGCTGAGACGCTCCTTTGAAATCTCCATGTGAAGAAGCCCGAGAAAACCGCAACGGAAACCAAAACCAAGAGCCACGGAATTTTCAGGCTCAAAGAAAATAGACGAATCGTTAACACTCAGCTTCTCCAACGCGTCGCGAAGCTGATTTATATTCTCGCGCTCAACGGGATAAAAACCGCAGAAAACAACGGGCTTCACCTTGCGGTACCCGGGAAGAGCCTGAGCGGCAGGACGCGCGCTGTCCGTAATCGTATCGCCGACATGCGCCTCGTCAAGAGACTTGAGACTTGCCGTGATATAACCGACCTCACCCGGGCCGAGACAATCCACCTTCTGCATCTGAGGCTTAAAAACCCCCACCTCATCAAGCAAATAATCGCGCCCCGTAGCCATAAAATGAACTTGCTTGCCCGCGCGCAAAACGCCGTTCACAACACGGACATAACAAATAATCCCGCGGTAATTATCATAAACAGAATCAAAAATCAAAGCCTGAAGCGGAGCGTTCTCATCGCCCGAAGGCGCGGGAACTTCCTTTACAATGCGCTCAAGCAGCCCGGGGACACCCTCACCGGTCTTTGCGCTGATATTCACGGCATCCGAAGCGTCAATACCCACAATATCGCGAAGCTCCGTCTTCACCTCATCGGGATGCGCCGAAGGCAAATCTATCTTATTAAGCACGGGAAGAATTTCAAGATCAAGATCAACGGCAAGATAACTATTCGCCACAGTCTGAGCCTCAACGCCCTGCGTGGCGTCAACAACAAGCACAGCGCCCTCGCACGCCGCAAGCGAACGCGAAACCTCATAAGAAAAATCAACATGCCCCGGCGTGTCAATCAAATTGAGAACATAATCCTTCCCATCCTTCGCGCGGTAATTCATACGCACGGGTACAAGCTTAATAGTAATACCGCGCTCGCGCTCCAAATCAAGCATATCCAAAAGCTGCGCCTGCATATTGCGCTTATCAACCGTACCCGTCTCCTCAAGCAAACGGTCGGCAAGCGTTGACTTGCCGTGGTCAACGTGGGCTATGATACTGAAATTCCTTATGCGCTCAAGATCCAAAACACTCAGCTCCTTAACGGCAATATTTTACAGCAAACGGCGGCAATGTGCAAAACACAAACGGCCGAAAAAATTTCCGGCAAAAAAAAGCAGGGATACAAAATTGCTTCCTGCCTGCTTATATGCCTCAACTCTTATTTCAGGATAAGGCTCTCTTAACCTGAGGGGTAACCCTCAGGTTATTGCCAATAACTCTCACGGCAAAATACGCGTTATTCGCAAATCCGCTATTTTCAGGCATCCACACGTTTCAGCCATTCAGAAAATACAGCCTGCTGCGCTTAAAAACACAAAACTTTCTTAAAACTTTTCGGAAATTTTTTATTATTTTTCCATTTTCCCCCATGTTACAAATTTCTTATTCAGTGAACATTACAGTACAGAGGGTGA
>JAUNNW010000158.1 GCA_030531285.1 Synergistaceae bacterium
AATCAAACGACTACCGCAAGCTCAACCTTCTCATGTGCGACAAAATTCTTGCCGAGCCAAAAGAAATTCTTGACCGTATCAACGATGAAATGGTTTATTGGGCAGAGCGCTTCATTGATGCGTTCGGAGCCGAAGGCAGCGCCGAAGCGGTTGCCGAAATCATGGCAAACCGTCCTGACCAAAACGCAGCGCCAGATCGCAAAATACTCGGCAGCCGCGCAGATTTTACGGCAGACAATGCCCCCAACAGAGACAAAGGCGAAGAAAACAAAGACGAATAATCAGACAACCTGTTATCTGCAACAAAACGGTCGGAAACGTTTCCGACCGTTTTATTATGCGCGGCTATGGTTTGGACAACGTATCATCAATCAGACTGTATCGCTTTTATGCACGCGTCTGCCAAAGCGTCAAGGCTTGAAACGTTCATCTCTGCCGAAAGCCCTGAAGCGTCGTAGGCAAGGGGCAGCTCCGTACACGCCGTAACGACAGGCAGCTTTTCAATTTTCCAAAGCTCCCGTACGGCTTCCGACATTTTTTCGCCGGCTGTTTTCATATCGCCCGTTTTAACAATACGGATAATGCTTTGGATTTTCTGTTTTATATCCTCAGGCGGAACAAGCAGACGGAAATTCTGTTTTTCAGCCTCCTTTTGATACAGCCCGCAATTTATGGTTCCAAGAGTGGCAACCATCCATGCGCCATGCGGCGCTTTTTCTTTTGCCGCTGTAACAGTTGCTTCCACAATGTGAATAAGCGGCGCTTTGAGCTCGTCTCTGAAATTGTTTATAAGCCCGTGTGCCGTGTTGCAGGTGACTGCGAGCAGCTCTGCGCCCCAGCCGGCAAGTTTGTCAAGATCTGCATGAATAAGAGCCTGCGGATTTTCTCCCTTGCCGGTCAAATAATTGTTTCTGTCAGGTATCGAAGCGTCTGACAGAAGATAGACAACGGGGTGGTCTTGGTCGCATTTTGCGGGAAAACGTTGTGTCAAAATTCTCATAAACTCAGCGCTTGCCGCAGGCCCCATACCTCCCAAAACTCCCAGAATTTTCTTTCTGCCCATGACAATCCCTCTTTTCATACTGTTCGGAGAATATTATATTGCAAATTTTCCCTTTCGGTGATACCTTTATTTAAATTGAAAAAAGGAGACTTTGCCATGAGCGAACTTTGCTATTTTGAGGGGAAATTTATGCCCGTTGAGGAATGCCGCATTCCTGTTACTGATATGCTTATTCAGCGCGGAGTAGGCACCTTTGAATCCATCAGAATATACAACGGACGGCCTTTTGGACTCACCCCGCACCTTGAACGCTTTGAAAACAGCGTAAAAACCGCCGGAATAAACACATCGGAAATTGACATCAAAAAAATTGAAACAATAATCCGCGAAGGGCTTGCAAGAGACGACTGTCCAAAAGAAGGTATGGTCAAACCGTACATGACGGGAGGAGACATAAACAATCCGAAAGGACATTTTCCGAAACCACGCTTTTTTATGATATTTGCGCCTGTTGCCTCCGCCAAAACACAAGACGAAATTGACAACGGCATAGCGCTTCTGCCGAACAGAATGTACCGTCCCAATCCTCTTGTGAAAAGCATAAACTACCTTTTTGGGCTCATTCCCTTAGGGCAGAGCGACGGCAGTTATTTTGAATCTGTCTACGTTACGCCCGACGGAGAATTTACGGAAGGCATGACAAGCAACTTCTACCTTGTTCAGGGAAACAAAATAATCACTGCTCCTGTCGGCAAAGTTCTAAAAGGTGTTACGCGCGGCATAGTCCTCACGCTTGCGCGCGAAAACGGCTTTGAAATTGAAGAACGCTGCCCGCGTGAAAGCGAACTTGCGAAAGCAGACGAAGCGTTTATCACCGGCTCCATAAAAGAAATAGTTTCCGTAGTGCGCGTTGGAGACACAACAATCGGCAACGGAAAACCAAGCCCTATCGCGCGGAAAATACAAGACCTCTACACGGCAAACAGAAGCCGCTGGCTGGAATAGAAATACAAATACAAACCAAACATCTCGCCGGAAAATCCGGCGATTTTTTGTTGTCGGTACAGAAAATCATATAACATTTCACGCAAACTTATCCAAAAATCGGCATCGAGGGTTGTGAACTGACCCCAAAAAATTGCACGAAAAACTGCCTGCTGTGCTATAATACAAAAAAAGACAGAACAGA
>JAUNNW010000159.1 GCA_030531285.1 Synergistaceae bacterium
TACGATTTTATGCGAAGTCAGTATGAGAACCGTAAGAAAAAGAAAGAGAAAGAGATAAAAACATTAAGACCTTAAAAACCGATGAATCATTAAGTGCGACAGCGGCTGAAAAAGCAAAGGCGAAAAACACGAACCTTCCAAGCTGCCCGTACCAAAAAATCGTTGACCTGTACCACGAGATGATGCCGAATAATCCGAGGGTGCGGGCTTTGGACGAAACGCGGCGGAGTTATCTGCGGCAGATCTGGTTCAGCAAAGAAAAGTGGCGAGACTTGGAGCATTGGCGAAAGTTCTTTGCGTTTTGCAATGAAAGTCAGCTGCTCAGCTGCAAGGTGCAGCGAGATGGACATAATTCGCGGATTTTTGACCTTGAATGGCTGACGAAGCCGAAGAATTTTCTGAAAATCAGCGAGGGCAAGTATCACGACTATGGGGGCGGATAGCAAATGGAACAGGCGGCAAGAATTTTACCGCAGAATATACAGACGGTAACCCCGCAGGAAGAAGCAAAAGAAAAATGGGACATAGTCCATTGGCTTCAGGAACTGACGGGCGGACGCGGCGAAATAGAAATTATAAACGCTTTGAAATCGGACTACACGCGGCGTTATGCCCCGATAGGCAGTCTGAGATGGGCGTACAAACACAGGAAATGCACAAGCGACTACGCTTTCTTCGACTGTCCGTGCAACGGCGAACCGATGACAAAGTGCAAAGGTCACGGCTGGTACGGGGCGGTTGCGTGGGAAAGCGACCCTGAAACGGGTATGATACTCGGTTTTCACGTCGGAGCCGCCAAGTGTGAAAGATACGCGGAACGCCTGAAGGAAATTGCCGAACGAAAGGCAGCCGATTTGCGGCAGGCTCTGGACGATGACCGCGATGAGATGTTTTAGCGGAGGCTTCGAAGATGTACAGAGTTGTTGACGGCAAAGAGGTACTCTGCTGCGACATTTGCGGAAAGCCGGTAAGCCTGTCGGACGAATATTCCTGCATAGGGACAATACAACCCCTCGGCAAACCGGCGGCGAGCAGAGTGAGTTTCTGCCTTTGCGGAGAGTGCTACTGGAACCCAGCATACGGAATAGCGGAGACATACAACGCGGCGGAGGATGCGAAACGGACAGAACAGGAGGCAAAGAGCAATGTACAAGGCTGACAAACACGGGAACAAGACGTTTTACTGCGATATTTGCGGCGATGAAATCAAGCCGGCAGACAAAGAAGCGGTGAATATGGTTTTCAGCCAGCCGAACAAACGGGAAAACGGCTACGAGGAGCATTTTTTCCGTAACATCTGCGGAGACTGCATGTACAACGAGGAACTTTACAAAATCTGGAGAGAGAGGGCGAAAGAGAGATGTCACAGATAGGCGTTGAAGGAGTTATCAGCATACCGCGCGATGAGAAATATCCTGTTTTTCAGACAGGGAGTTTTACCACCGACAGAGGACCGCAGAACTGGGCAAAGTTCCGCATCGGAGTGTATCAGGGCAAGAATAAGGACGGCAAAGCAACGTACGGAAATTATGACTGCATGATGTACGGCACGCTTGCGGACAACGCGGTTTCGCAGCTCAAAGGCGGCGACAGGGTGGTTGTAGTCGGCAGGCTGAAGGTGAAAGATTATCAGACGCAGGAAGGCGACTGGCGCAAATCGGCGGAAATCTCTGTTGACGCTCTCGGTGCGGCAATAAGCCGCTTTGAGCCGAAAGAAGCGTTTGATGACAGATACGACACTGCAACGGGAACGGTCGGCAAGGTGCAGTATTCGGCAAAAACGGGCAAGAGCCGCGCAGCGCAAAACGGCGTAGTGCATACAGATAACGCTCCCGCTTCGCTGCGACAGGAAGCTCCTATCCCTGACGAGGATTTTCCGCTTGATTTCAGCGAAATAGACAACCCGTCCAATGACGGGAAGGAAAACGACATACCGTTTTAGGGAGGGACGATAAAAATGAGCGAATGCAGAGAATTGAAACAGCTTCGGTGCGAAACAAAGAGCGGGCAGGAAGAAATTCTGAAAATCCTTGCCGAGGAAATTCACAAACTCGAAAACAGGCTTGACGCTCTTGAAAGCGCGAAATGCGAAAACTGCAAAACAAAACAGGCAGAGCCGAAAGACGCGGAAGAAACGCCAAACGCTTCCGGCATAGAAGACGTAATC
>JAUNNW010000042.1 GCA_030531285.1 Synergistaceae bacterium
AGGAGGCAGGGAAAGCAAGAGCCCTGCAAGCTTCGGACAGAAAACGAACGGACGGTACCATGCAACATCGGTATCCAGCCCAGTAGGAAGTAATCCGGAGTTTGATGAACGCCGAACGCCGAACGAAGAACGCAGAACAAAAAATCTTTGTCTTGCTGCATGGAGCACAGCGGAAGTGCAGCATCCAGCGTCGTTACGCAAGTGAAACGAGCGTTATGGTTTTAATTTGTTCTTCGTTTGTCGTTCTTAGTTCGTCGTTTGTTTTTAACACACTCGCCCCGAAGGGGCTGTGTTTGTTATACCCAAAAGCAATTTTAGGGAAATTAAAAAAACGGCGCGGGATTTTTTATATTCCACGCCATTTTTTACAGTATGCCACATAAAAAAATCTTGTATTTTTATTCCTTTTTGACTATAATCTGTTTGTAAGGCAGGGTAATATAATTTGAAAGGGCGGGTTACAATGAAGAAAATAACGGTTAAAATCTGCGCAGGGCTGTTTTTGCTGCTTGCGATGTGCACGGCGGCTTTTGCTGAAATCAGCATGGAGCAGGCGAAGAAAATCGCGCTTGAGAAAATAGGCAATCCGAACGCAAAGCTTGTTAAGGAAGAACTTGACACGGACGATCATTACGGCACCGTTTACGAGTTTAAGTATGTGGCGGGCTCCTACAAATACAAGATTGAAATTACGACGGAAACCGGAAAAGTGATTAAGTTCAAGAAAGAATCGCGTTTCTTCGATTAAGAACGGCTGCATTTTACGTTGAGTATTAAACTGTAACGAAACAAGAAAGCGGGACTGCCCCGCTTTCTTGTTTTTTATTCCGGGATTTATTTCCCCGCGTCGTTTTCCGTTTTTGGGTATATAATTTCAGCGGAAGGTGACAATATGTTTAACGATGAAGCAGCCCGCGCATGGTTTCGCAGTTTTACGGCGCGTTTCGGCAGAGACGGGCTTTTTGACAAGGCTCTTGCGTACAAGATAGGACATTCCGAACGCGTGGCACAGTATGCGCTTGACATAGCGAAGTCTGAGAACTGGGACAGCAGTGCAGACAGGTCTCTCTGTTTTGCAATAGGCCTGCTGCACGACACGGGGCGTTTTCCCCAGTATGAGCAGTACGGAACTTTTAAGGACGCGGACAGCGTTGACCACGCGGATTTGGGCGCGGACGTGCTGGAACGCGAATTTGACTGGAACGGCGTTTCTTCCGAAGAGAAGGAAATTCTGCTCTGCTCGGTAAGAAATCACAATAAGCTTGTCATAGCGAACAACGTTCCGCAGTATGCGCTTCGTTTCGTAAATATGATACGCGACGCGGATAAAATTGACATTTTCTTTCAGGTACAGCAAAGGATAGACAACGGCACCGTTTTTGACATGCTTCCCCGCCACCGCGTATACAAGGGCATTTCTCAGGAGCTGGTTGAGTGCATAAAAAGCACGGGGAGAAGCGATTACAGATTTGTAAAGTCGCTTTCAGATTACAGGCTTGCGGAGCTTGCCTGGGGGCTTGACCTCAACTATTCGTACAGCATAAGAATTTTAAAGGACGCAAAAATTTTTGACAGGATTGTAAATGAGCTGAAGCCGTTCGGCATTGACAGGCTGTGCAGCGAGCTTATGAACGAAATAAACAGGCGGTGTTAACCGCCTGTTTTTAGGTCATTTTAGAAATTCTTCCGGATAGTTTTCTTTGAGCCATGCGAGCATATAAAGACTGCCAAAGCAGAGGACGGGACAGCCCTGTTTTCTTGTTTTTGTTCCGGGATTTATTTCCCGCGGCGTTTGTTTTGGGTATATAATTTCTTCCGGCAAAACCTGCGGACAGGGGGAAATCACTGTGAGACGCTGTTGGACTGAGATAAATCTCAATACTGTTGTCAGCAATTACAAAATTTACAAAAAGGAAATTAAAAAACTTTCTGACGGCTATGAAATTATGGCAGTCGTCAAGGCTGACGCGTACGGACACGGCGACGCGCAGACAGCTTCGGCTTTGCAGGCTGCAGGCTGCCGCAATTTCGCCGTTTCAAATCTTAACGAGGCGCTTAATCTGCGCAATGCCGGAATTTCCGGGCAGCTTCTTATTCTCGGCTACACTCCGCCGGAGGAGGCCGACCGTCTTGTAAATTACAATATCACTCAGGCGCTGCTTGACGAAGATTATGCAGAGGCTCTTGCGGACAAGGGCATTACCGCGCATTTCGCGCTTGATACCGGCATGAACCGCATAGGGCTTGACGCAGACAACCCTGCGCTTTGCGGTGAAATAATCAGAAAATACGCGAAGCGTTTTAATCTGACGGGACTTTTTACGCATCTTTGCGTCGCGGATACGCCTTCGGAGCAGAGCTTCACCGAGGGACAGCTGGCAAAGTTCCGCGCAGTCTGCGAACAGGCCGCTGATTTGAAGCTGCCTTACGTCCACTGTATGAATTCCGCGGGCGCATTGCGGCAGAAGCCGTACGGCAGTCTTGCGAGGCTCGGCATAATTCTTTACGGGCTGAAGCCGGATTACGCAAATATTCTGCCTGAGGGAATACGCCCCGCGCTTGAATGGAAATCTGTAGTTTCGATGGTTAAGACCGTGCATGAGAGAGAAACTATCGGCTACGGAAGAACTTTCAAGGCAGAGAAAGAAACGCGGATAGCGACAATTCCGACAGGCTATGCGGACGGTTACAGCCGCGCGCTTTCAAACAAGGGCTGCGTCATTATCCGCGGCAGAAAAGCTCCTCTTGCCGGACGCGTCTGCATGGATCAGCTGACTGTTGACGTTTCTGATATTCCGGGCGTTCAGCGCGGCGATGAGGTTATATTGCTGGGCAAAGGATACACGGCAGACGATATGGCGCATGAAATAGGCACAATCGGGTACGAAATTGTGTGCAATATATCGAAGCGGGTGGAAAGAAAGTACGTGCGGTAACGCTGTATGCTGTAAGCTATATGCTGCAAGCAAAAGCAAAATCTAAATGAAGTGTAAAGTGCAAAGTGAAGAATAAGCAGTAAGCATTAAGCCGACAGCTGAAAACCGTAAGCAAAAAATCTTTGTCTTCCTGCGGGCTCCGTCAGGAGCAGCGCAGGATCCAGTGACTTTTTAAGGCTTTGAAAGAAGAACCAACGACGCTGGGTTCTGCGCTAAGTCCTTCGGACTTCCGCAGAATGACGGATTAGAGAAGCAATGACTAATGAAAAATGAAGAACGCACTGCAAGTTTAGCTCAACTCTGCGGTTTTTTACAAATAAAAACGGTTTGGAGCAATTCCAAACCGTTTTAATTTTGCGTTTTGAATTTTTTAACTTTGCGCTGTCCGCTATTTCTTAAAGAATTTTCCATATATGTCCGCCGCAAGGATTACGAAGATTGCTATCGGCGCTACTATGCGGCAGATAAAGAGCCACACCTTGTACAGCTTGAAGTCGTATTTGCCGTGGTTGGTGAGTTCTGCTTTGGCGCCTTCCGTCCATACCCAGCCGGCAAAGATTGTGAGGAGTATGCCGCCTATCGGCATTATCAGGTTGTTTGTAACGTAGTCGAAGAAATCAAGGCAATCCATGCCGCAGATTTTCGGGAAATGTCCGCCGACGGAAAGGGCAGAGGGTATTCCGAGCAGCGTGATGAGGATTGCCATAACGACTGTTGATTTTTTGCGTTCAAAGCCGAGATGGTCTATGCCGAACGCAACGGCAACTTCAAAGAGCGAAATGCACGAGGTAAGAGCCGCAATAAACAGAAGCATAAAGAAACCCGCCGAGAAAAGCATCCCTGCCGGCATCTGCGCAAATACGCTGGGAAGCGTGATGAAGGTGAGGGCAACTCCCGCGTTCGGCTCTATGCCGAAAGCAAGTGCGCTCGGGAATATTACAAGTCCGGCGAGGAACGCTACAGAGGTGTCAAGCAGCGATATTGTGCATGCCGAACGCGGTATTGAGGTGTCTTCCGTGAAGTAGCTGCCATAGACTATCATTATTCCCATCGCAAGCGAGAGTGAATAGAATGCCTGCCCGATTGCGGCAAGTATGCCTTCCGCTGTGAGTTTCGCGAAGTCAGGTTTGAGGTAGAAGCTGATGCCTTTTGAGGCTCCCGGAAGTGTGACTGCGCGGACAACAAGCATAAGAAGTATGACAAACAGTGTCGGCATGAGAATTTTGCAGCTTGCTTCAACGCCTTTTGCAATGCCTCTGTAAACTATTGTCGCGGTGACAAACATTACCGTAAGGAGAAATGCTATGCAGTAGTACTGGTTAGCTACAAAGCTGCCAAACAAATCTGCTGCTTTTCCCTGCGCCGCACCCTGCAAAAGGCTGCCGAACACGTCAACCGACGCGCAGAAATACGCAAGTGTCCAGCCGGCTATGACCGCATAGTAGGAAAGTATGATAAAGGCAACGATAAAGCCCATCCAGCCGACTATCGACCATTTTTTGCCGCCGAGCTTGAGCAGGCTGCCGACTGCGTCTGATTTTCCGGCGCGGCCTATTGCCTGTTCAGCCATCATGAGCGAAAGCCCGATTAAGCATACAACGATGAGGTACGTTAAAACAAATACTGCGCCCCCGTATTTGCCTGTTATGTAGGGGAAGCGCCATATATTTCCAAGGCCTATGGCTGACCCTGCCGCCGCCATAAGCATTCCGAATTTGCTGCCCCACTGTTCTCTCTTTTCCGACATGAGTACACGTCCTTTCAGTGTTCAAAATAACGAGAAGATTTTATATCATATTTTCTGTTTTACGGCAAGTTTAACAATTCTATGTTTTTAAGTTGTTTATGCTGAAAATATTTTGCTTTGACATGTTAATATTTAATAATGCTTACGCTTATAAAGTTTTTTGTATAATTTGTTAAAAAATGACCGGACGTTTGTCCGGTCATTAAAGTTTCTGCCTATTCAGCTTCGTACGGAAGGTCAACGCGCGTTACGTCCATTGCCCTGCCCGTTTCACCGTCGATTTCGATTACCACGCCCTGAAGTCTGACGTTTGTGTCACAGACTTCGAATTTGGCGGGAACGCCGTAAAGGAATTTCGGCAGCACGGATTCATAGCTCATTCC
The DNA here is from genome assembly GCA_030531285.1 of Synergistaceae bacterium. Taxonomy (GTDB): domain Bacteria; phylum Synergistota; class Synergistia; order Synergistales; family Synergistaceae; genus Equadaptatus. The sequence continues at coordinate 5,067 of JAUNNW010000042.1, forward strand.
TATTATTCCTCCGTGTCCGCCTGTCATCCCTGCATCCGTGATGTAAGCCGTACCTCCGGCAAATACCTGTTCGTCCGCCGTCTGCACGTGCGTGTGAGTTCCGGCTACCGCCGAAACACGCCCGTCAACGTAGCGTCCAAAGGCATATTTCTCTGACGTAGCTTCGCCGTGGAAATCGACGAAGACTGCCGGTACTTCATTTTTGGCAAGCAGTTCGTCCGCACATTTGAACGGGCAGTCAAGCGGCGGCATGAAGGCTCTGCCGAGCAGACACATTACCGCCAGCTTTTCACCATTTTTTTCATACACCGCAAAGCCTCTGCCGGGGGTGCCTTCAGGATGGTTTGCGGGGCGCAGTATGCGCGGCTCACTGTCAAGCACGGGCACAAAGTCTTTTTTGTCCCACACGTGGTTGCCGTTTGTCAGAACGTCTATTCCTGCGGCAAACAGTTCGTTCATGACCTTTTCAGTCAGTCCGAATCCCCCCGCCGCGTTTTCGCCGTCGGCGATTACAAAGTCGAATCCGCCGAACTGTTCGCGAAGTTTGGGAATTGCCTGTTTGCAGGCTTCTCTTCCCGGCCGTCCGTCTATGTCGCCGATAAAAAGTATTCTCAACCGGCTCACCTACTTGGCATAGTCAACAGCTCTCGTTTCGCGGACAAGCGTTACCTTGATCTGTCCCGGATAACGCATTTCCGCTTCTATGCGGCGCGCTATGTCGTATGCAAGTTTCTGCATTGCGCCGTCATCAGTTACGGAAGGTTCGACAACGACTCTGACTTCGCGCCCTGCCTGAATTGCAAACGCCTTGCCGACGCCTTCAAAGCCTTTCGCGATTTCTTCAAGCTGTTCAAGTCTCTTGACGTAGGCTTCAAGGCTTTCCCTGCGGGCGCCAGGACGCGCGGCGCTTATAGCGTCAGCCGCCGCGACTATTACGGCATAGATTGTCTTTGCTTCTTCTTCCTCATGGTGCGCTGCTATGGCGTTAATAACAACAGGGTCTTCGCCGTAGCGTTTCGCAAGGTTTGCGCCGATCTGCGCATGGGGACCTTCAATTTTGAAATCCACAGCTTTGCCGATGTCGTGAAGCAGGCCTGCGCGTGCTGCAAGTGCCTGGTCAACCCCGAGTTCTGCTGCAAGAATGCCCGACAGATGGGCAACTTCAAGGCTGTGGTGAAGCGCGTTCTGTCCGTAGCTCGTGCGGAAACGAAGCTGTCCGAGTATTTCGGCAAGGTTGTCGTTCATGTTTTTGACGCCCACTTCCATAAGGGCGGCGTCGGCTGTTTCAAGCACCTGTTCCTGAACGTCTTTTTCTGCCTTGGCTATGATTTCTTCAATACGCGTGGGATGAATGCGCCCGTCAGCGACAAGTCTTTCAAGCGAGACTCTCGCCACTTCGCGGCGCACAGGATCGAAGCTGCTGAGCGTAACAACTTCGGGGCTGTCGTCAACTATGAGGTCAACTCCGGTAAGCGTTTCAAACGTTCTTATGTTGCGCCCTTCGCGGCCTATTATGCGCCCCTTCATTTCGTCAGAGGGGATGGCAACGGCGGTTACAACCGCGTCTGATGTAAATTCAACGCCGCAGCGCTGAATGGCTGTGGCAATTATGTCCTGTGCTGTTTTATCCGCTTCACGCTTTGCTTTTTCTTCAAGAACCTTAAGGCGAATACCTATCTGGTGCTGTGCTTCGGTTTCAACCTGTGCCAGCAGCTGCGCCTTGGCTTCTTCCCTTGTAAGCCTCGCAATCTGTTCAAGCTTGTCAACCAGCTCGTTTTCACGGGCTGCGACTCTGTTAGCTTTTTCCTGAATCTGTATTTCGCGGTTTCTGAGTTCGTCTTCCTTGCGGCTTACGTTGTCAAGTTTTTTGTCAAGGTTCTCTTCCTTTTGGTCAAGCCTTTTTTCCGCGCGCTGAATTTCAGCTCTGCGTTCTTTCGTGTCGCGCTCAAACTCCTGACGCATTCTGTGAACTTCTTCCTTGCCTTCCGCCACAATTTCGCGTTTTGTCTGTTCCGCTTTGCGTTTCGTTTCAACAAGCACCGTCTCGGCGCTTGTCCTTGCGTTCTTGTATTTCTTTTTTTCTGCCGCCTGATGTGCGGCAAATCCAATCAGCGCACCTGCTGCGAGGCACGCCAATCCTATTGCAAATATCATTTCTTTCACCTCATTTAATTGTCATGGTTCAGAGTTATGCTGCTCGTAGTCTGTTTTGAATCTAGGATTAAAGCACATATGCTGTGCTGCACGCACCAACTATTTTAAGCCTTTATCGCCATATTTGCAAATCTGCCGTCAGCCGTTCTGCAGGAAGCGTTTTTCCACCGCCTCAAGCAGGGAGGGATATTTTTCGATTTCGCCGCTTTCAGCAAGCTCTGCCGCGTCTTCCCTCGTTTTGCGGATAAGCGTAAGGTCTTTTTTCAAATCGGCAAATTTAAATTCCGTCAGCCCGTGCTGGGCAAAGCCTGAAATTTCGCCGCTTCCGCGAAGCTCAAGGTCTGCTTCCGCTATTTTGAAGCCGTCGTCCGTATCAAGCATTGTCTGAAGCCTGTCAGGTATGCCGTTTTCAAGATTTTCGACAAGCAGTATGCAGACGCCGCGTCTGCCTCCCCTGCCTGTTCTTCCTCTCAGCTGGTGAAGCTGCGAAAGCCCGAAACGTTCTGCGCCTTCCACCACCATTACGGAAGCTTCGGGAACGTCTATTCCAACCTCCACAACGGTTGTCCCCGCAAGAATTTTTGTCTCTCCGCCGCGGAATTTTTTCAGCTCCTCTTCTTTTTCATCGCCGCTCATTCCGCCGTAGACAAGCCCTACGCCGAGTCTTCCCAGGTGTTTTTTGAGAAACGCGAAGCGTTTTTTCGCGGAAGCCGCTGTTGAAGCTTCGCTTTCTTCAACTCTCGGGCACACCCAGTACACGCGCCCGCCTTTTGCGGCTTCGTCAATCAGGAACTGCAGCAGAACTGCCATCTGTTTCAGGTCGGTCACGCGCGTTTCAATTTTTTTTCTGCCTTCAGGCCTGTCTGTCAGCAGCGATATGTCAAGGTCGGCAAACAGCGTCATAGCAAGGCTGCGGGGAATCGGGGTGGCGGACATCATCAGCAGATGCGGTGCTTTGCCCTGACGGACGATCGCTTTTCTCTGCTCTACGCCGAAACGCTGCTGTTCGTCGATAACAACCGCGCCGAGATTTTTAAATTTCACCCTGTCAAACAGCAGAGCCTGTGTGCCGACAATAACGTTTATTTCGCCGTTTCCCGCGCCTTTGATTATCGCATTGCGTTCCGAAAGTCTCTGTCCGCCCTTTACAAATGCCGTTTTTACGCCGAGAGGCGAAAGCCGTTTTTCCATTTCCGCGTACAGCTGCGCCGCAAGAATTTCTGTTGGAGCCATAACCGCGCACTGCACACCCGAATCACAGCAGGCAGCGGCAAGACCGACAGCAACAAGAGTTTTTCCGCTGCCCACGTCGCCTTGCAGAAGCCTTGACATCGGCTCTTCCGAAGACGTGTCGGCAAATATTTCTTTCAGCGCCTGCTGCTGAGAGCCTGTCAGGCTGAAAGGAAGCGAAGCGGAAAACGCTTCGTAAATTTTTCCGGGAATGATTTTTGCTGCCGAACGGCAGCTTTTGAGCGCGTGTCTGCGAAGCACAAGCCCAGCCTGAACTATAAAAAGCTCTTCGTAGGCAAATCTGCGGCGTGCTTCGCGCCAGCCTGCTTCGTCCAAAGGTCTGTGCAGCTGCATAACGGCATTCGCCCGCGGCATGAGCGAACGTTTTTCCGCAAATTTTTCGGGGATAATTTCTTCCGTAAGCGGCAGAGCTTTTTCCAGCACGTCGGACATAAGCTTTTTGAACCAGTGCGCTTTGAGCCCTTCCGTTGACGGATAAATCGGAATTATGCCTGTTAAGACAGATTTTTTCGGATTTTTTGTAACCTCAAATTCAGGGTTGGAAAGCTGCAGGCGATTGCCGTAGCTCACGATTTCACCGCAGAAAACGGCGGTATCGCCTTCCCTGAGCAAATATTCAAGCCCCTTGCGGTTAAACCAGAAAGCGCGTATTTCTGCGCTGCTGTCCTGCAGCACCGCAGTAACCATATCCAGCTTTTTTCCGGGGATTCTGTGTCTTTCGATTGACGAAACGTAAGCGAAAATTACGGCTTTTGTGCCTTCCTGCAGTGCAGAAACGGCTGTAAAGCTTCTGCGGTCTTCATATTTTCTCGGGAAAAATTCTATGAGGTCGCTGACCGTACGCAAACCGAGCTTTTCCAGCAGCAGGCTACGTTTTTCGCCTACGCCGGAAAGCGTGTCAAGCCGTGCGGCAAGAAAGCCGCCGTCAGATTTTTTTTCGGCAGTTTCTGTTTTCTTCACCTAATCATCCAAATCGTCAGTCTTTGCGTAGTTTATATTTCTGCGCAGACGCAGTGGTTCTGCGTCCCTGCCGAACAGGTTTGACTGATTGTCGTCGGCAAACGAAGTCTGTTCAGCGCCGGCAAGCTGCTCGGCAGAAATTTCTTCCTCGCTCTTTTCCGCCGGTTCTTCACTGCGCGAATCCGCCATGATAAGCTCTTCGGAATCAAACAGCCTGAATTCGTCTTCCTCCGGCTGCGCGGCCTCTGCCTCTTTTTCCGGCACTTCCGGCTGAAACGCTTTTTCAATTTCAAAACTTGTTTCCCTGATTTCTTCAGGTTCGGCAGGCTGAATTTCCCCGGCAGCCGTTTTCTCCGCCGTTTCTTCCTGCACCGCTTCTTCAGCCGTAATTTCGGCGTTTTGCTTTATGAAACTCTCGGCTTCCTCGGAAACAGGCGTAGGAGAAGCACAGCGGCAGAGCAGCTCGTCAAAACGCGCCACAAAGCCTCTTGCCTCCGACATGTAAAGCTTTCTGACTTCTTTTATTCTTTCAAGCTCATCGCAGAGCTCCTTTTTCTCGCTGTATGCGCCGCTGCGTATTTCTTCGGCGCGCTTTTCGGCTTCCGAAATTATCTTTTCAGCTTCCTCACGGGCAGCGGCAGTTTTTTCTTCCGCGCTTTTCTGCGCCATAAGGAGAGTGTCGTGCATAACCGAGCGGACGTGCTCAAATTCGGCAAGCTTCTCCCTGCTCTCTTTGCATTCGCGCTCAAGCCTGCTGATTTTTTCGGCATACTGCCGCAGCGCGTCAACAACGTCGTCAAGGAAACGGTCAACCTCGTTTGTGTCGTAACCGCGTATTGCTTTTTTGAATCCTGCGTGCAAAACGTCCTGAGAAGTAAGCAGATTATCCATTCAAAATCCCTCCAGTGATAATCAGCATTAAGCTGTAAACTGCAAGCCTTAAGCGAAATGACAACTTCATAACGCGAGGTCCTAAATTTTTTAGAGGTTTAGTTTTTTGCCTGCGCTTAAGGTTTCATTCGTTGTAATTCGTAATTGATTCTTAAACGCTGTATTCTTATCTGTACAAATTCATTGACCTGCGGCTGCGCGTTGAGAAATAAACCTCAACTTCGTTCGCAATTCGCCTTGCCGCCCCGTAATCAAACTGCATTCTGCCGTAGCCTTCGGATATTTCCCGAAGCTTTTCCGGCGAGGACAGCAGTTCGTCCGCAAGATTTG
>JAUNNW010000043.1 GCA_030531285.1 Synergistaceae bacterium
GGCGCAGAGATTGCCGAGCCCTGTTTCGCGGTTTCTTACAAGTCTTATTCCGCCGGTGTCTCTGTCGGAAAGTTCAAAGGCAGTATGTCCGGTCTTTTTTGAAAGACGTTGTTCCAGCTTTTTGCGCAGTGCGGCGATATAATCGGCAACTTTGCCATCCTTGCCTGCATAACTGCTGACAAGTTCCGAACTGAATTTTCCATCCGGCGTTATCGTGAGTTTTCCGACATATGCAAAACGTGTTCCGGTCGAGGTCAGCAGCACGTCTTTATTGTCCCTGTTTTTGCAGATTTCATGCGGAATAGTGTGATGGTCGTGTCCGTCAAGCACAACGTCTATGCCGTAACTGTTTCGAATCAGCAGGCGTGAATTGAATTTGCTTTCACTGTCGCCGAGATGGGAGAGCAGTATAACGTAATCCGCACCCTTTCGCCTGCATTCGTTGACGTATTCCTGAACGGTTTTTGCAAGCCCTTCGACCGACGCGCGTCTTCCGCCGAAGAAGCTGTAGACTGTTTTGCCGTTTTCTTTGAAAAAATCGGGTCTTGCTGAAGTGTACGTATCCGGCGTTGTAACGCCGATAAAAGCAATCTTTTTGCCGCCGAGCTGTTTTATCGCGTACGGCTTTGTTTTTGCCAGTGCGTTTGTTTTTGTTCCGGAATACGTTATGTTGCAGTTCAGGCACTGTACGGCCAGCCTGTCCAAAAAAACTGACAGCTGTTCGAGTCCGTAGTCAAATTCATGATTGCCGAGAGTCATGTAATCGTAACCTGCATGATTGAATATATCGACTGTATCCATGCCTTTTGAAAGGGTGCAGAGAGGATCGCCCTGTATTATATCCCCGTTGTCTACGAGCAGGACGTGCCTGTTCTGCTCCTTGAGGTCTTTTTTCATTGCCGTAATTCCGGCATAGCCTATGTTTGTGTCAACGGCGCTGTGAACATCGTTTGTGTAAAGTATGACAATATTATTGCTCTTTTCTGCGCAGAATGCCGCTGTGCAGAGTATTATGGGCAGCAGCAAAGCGGCTGCGAAACGCTTAATAAAGTTCATGGCAAACGCCTCCGTGTCGTTTTAATCACAATTATACCTTCTGTATGTAAAATAGGCAAAAAACGATATTGACGAAGGAGAATTAAGTCAATAATATAGGAGACGAAGACAATCGCAAACAGTTGCGGGGTGAAATTATGCGGACGATTATCCAAAATCAGCTGCTTAAAATGGACTGGCTGGACGCGCTTGCCGCACGTCTGCTTGCCGCCTGCGGAATTGACGTAAGCGGACGGCTTGGCGGAAGTCTGCGCTTTTTTGTTTACGACAGCATAAAAATTTTGCTGCTGCTCTGCACGCTGATTTTCGTCATATCGCTCATACAGAGCTATTTTCCGCCGGAAAGAAGCAGACGGATATTAAGCCGTTTCGGCGGTCTTGCGGCAAGCCTCTGCGCGGCACTGCTCGGCACTGTTACACCGTTCTGCTCCTGCTCGTCAATTCCGATTTTCATCGGTTTTACGGCGGCAGGTCTGCCCTTACAGGTGACTTTCTCTTTTTTGATTTCCTCACCTATGGTTGACGTTGGTTCTCTTGTGCTGCTTGCCTCGGTTTTCGGCTGGAAAATCTCGCTTCTGTACGTGTTTTCGGGGCTTGTCATTGCAGTCTGCGGAGGTGCCTTTATAGGATTTCTGAAACTTGAAAACGAAGTGGAGGAGTACATACGCAGCGCAAAAATCTTTGAAACTCCCCAGGCAGAGCTGCGCTTTTCGGGCAGGCTTGATTTTGCCGCGGAGCAGACGTCCGCAACGGCAAAAAGACTTTTGCCGTATGTCTTAGCGGGAGTTGCGATCGGTGCCTTTATCCACAACTGGATTCCGGAAGAATTTGTAGTGCGCCTTCTCGGCAGCAGAAATCCGTTTGGTGTAATTTTGGCGGCGCTTATCGGTATTCCGATGTATGCTGACATATTCGGCACAATTCCGATTGCCGAAGCCCTGCTTGCCAAAGGAGCGCTGCTCGGTGTTGTGCTTTCCTTTATGATGGCGGTTACGACCCTTTCCCTGCCTTCGCTTGTTATGCTGCGCAAAGCTGTAAAACCCAGGCTGCTTGCTGTTTTTATTGCAATATGCACAATCGGAATTATTGTCTCCGGATACGTTTTCAATGCGGTTCAAAAACTTTTATAGGAGGTGAGACAATGAAGAAAACGTTTTGCGTGATAATTTTAACTGCGCTTGTGACCGGATGTTTCTGCGGAAGCGTCCCTGCGACGGAGAAACCGGCTTACGATTTCTCGCTTGAAACGAAAGAAGCGCTGAACTTTGAAAAACTGCTGAAAACAGGGCTGCCGGTCATTGCCGATTACGGCTCGGAAGGCTGCGGACCCTGCAGAAAAATGTACCCTGCGCTTGAGAAAACAAACGCAAAATACAAGGGCAGGGCATTCGTCAAATTTGCCGACGTCTGGAAGCACCGCAAAGCGGCGGGCGATATGCCGCTTCAGGTTATACCCACGCAGTTTTTCTTCACTGCGGAAGGAAAGCCCCTTGTACCGTCCGAAAAACTGGCAAAGAAATTCAAATTTCTCATGTACGAAGGCAAAGACGGAAAGCATGCGCTTACCGCGCACCAGGGAGGGCTTTCAGAGGCAGACTTTGACGAAATTCTTAAGGAGCTCGGCGTAAAATAATGGAAGTCCTGCTTGAACGGCTTGCGGAAACTGTTTCGGCAAATGCGTGGCTTGCGCCTGTCTCGGCACTTTTTGCAGGGATGCTTGCCTCGCTTATGCCGTGCTCACTGCCCTCAATTCCGCTTATAATAGCGTACGTCGGCGGCACCGCGGAAAGAAACGGCAGAAAAGCGCTGCTGCTTTCGCTCGTTTTTGCGCTCGGAAACGCCGTTTTATTTGTCATTATGGCTTTGACAGCCGTGTTTGCCGGAAAACTGCTCGGCGTCTATTCACGCGGCTGGCTGCTGTTTCTTGCGCTGCTCATGTTTGCAATGACGCTTCAGCTCTGGGGAATTGCAAATTTCATTCCCTCGCTCAACCTGATTTCAAAAAGCAGGCTGACAGGCAGCGTGGGGGCATTTGCCGCCGGAATTCTTGCCGGAATATTCTCCTCGCCCTGCTCAACGCCTGTGCTGATAGCGCTTTTGTCGGTAATTGCGGCGGAAGGCAGTATTGTGCGCGGAACGGTGCTTATGCTGTTTTACGCGCTGGGACACGGCTTTTTGGCGGTGCTTGCGGGCACCTCGCTCGGTTTTGTACAGAAGCTCAGCGCGAGCAGCCGTTACAAAACGTTTTCAAGGCTGTTCAGCCATGCTGCCGGTTTTGTAATTTTGATAACCGGAATATACATGCTTTACCTTGCATTTTAATTCATACAAAAGGAGTGACTGATATGTTCGGATTTAAACTTGGAAAGAAAAACGAGCCGTCATGCTGCTGTTCATGCGAAAAAGCGGCGGAAGCGGTTTCTGAAGCAGTGTCGGGAAAAATTAAAAGCATTACCGTACTTGGTGCTGACGGCTGCACAAACTGCCACACGCTGCTTGAGCGTGTGAAAGAAGCAGTTTCAGCCCTTGGACTTGAAATTCAGCCCGGCTTTGAAACAGACATGAAGAAGATAATCGGCTATGGTGCAATGGGAATGCCTGGACTTGTAATCAACGAAAAGCTTGTTTCCGCCGGCAGACTGTTGAAAACACAGGATATAATCAAAATACTTGGAAATATAACGGAATAAAACTGCCCTAAAATAAAAATATCCCCCCGTTTTGGGGGATATTTTGCCGTCTTTTTTCTAACCGTATATTCTGTTAAGCGCTTCGTCCCTGTCTATTCCGAAAACGTAGACCAGTTCGTCTGAAACAAGCTTTTCAGCCGCGGCAAGAATCCTTCTGTCACAGTCAATAAAATGTCTGCCTATTGCTTTCTGCTGCAGTTTATGTTCCCTGAGTGCCCGTGCAAGACGCACCATATCGGCAAGAGAGCCTGTCTTCATCAACTCTTCAAAACTGACAAGCCTCTCTTTGGCGCTGTTTATCCACAGCAGAGGTTCATCTTTTGCGCAATTCACGGCAGCTGTGAGCTGTTTTTTGTCAAAAATTCTGCGTATCAGCAAATCCAGACTGTCTGCATCAGCGGGAACGTAAAACTTTGTCGCCTTGGCAGCGAAAACAGGTTCGAGCGTATAGTAAAGCTTCTGCGAATCCCCGAAAGTCCGTTCTTCCGCAGAACTGATTTTGCATACTCCGTAGCGGCGGTATAAAACAGTTTCGCCGACGGAGAACTTGATTTCTGATGTTTCGGTATCTGACATAATTTCACCCTGGTCGTTCTGGTATTGCGGACACGCTGTACGGCGCGGATGGCAACAGTCCGCACAGTGATATACTAACTCATTTCGGTAAAATTTTCAAACGCTGTGACAGAATTTTCCGAAAAAATAAGTAAAAAATACGATTTCGCGGCAAAGTTTTTGGACTATAATGCAGACATTGAGAAAAACAGACGAAGGGGGGATGGCACAGATGACGCTTTTTTTGGAAGACTCAATTCCGCAGGGCTATCTCTTTTCAAAACGTGACATACGAAATCTTGTCATTCCGCTTATTTTGGAACAGCTGCTCGGCATAACCGTAGGCATGCTGGACTCCATCATGGTTTCCTACGCCGGTGAAGCGGCGGTTTCAGGCGTTTCGCTTGTAGACAGCGTATTTATACTGATTCAGCAAATGTTTGCCGCTTTGGCGGCGGGCGGGGCGGTTGTCGCCGGCCAGTATCTCGGCATGGACAACAAACAGAAAGCCTGCCGCTCGGTCAACCAGCTGCTTATCGTCACAGCTCTGGCAGGGTTTGCGGTGACGCTATTCCTGTACTCCTTGCGAGGTTTTCTGCTTGACTCAGTTTTTGGAAAAATAACGCCTGCCGTCCGTTCGTCGGCGGACGTGTATCTGCTTATAACCTCCGCATCGGTACCCTTTATGACCTGCTTCCTCACGGCATTTGCAGTTTTCCGCGCTCAGGGCGACTCAAAACTGTCGCTCAGAATTTCTGTAGTTATGAACGTTATAAACCTTTTCGGCAACGCGCTGCTTGTCTACGGCTTCAAAATGGGAACGGCCGGTGTTGCGATTCCGACGCTTGTTTCACGTATGGCGGGCGCTGTTATATGTTTGCGTTACCTACTCAGACAGCACAGAACGCTGCACATTTCGCTGCCGTTCCGCTTCGTAATAGAAAGAAAAATGCTCCACAACATTCTTTACATAGGAGTGCCTAACGGTTTTGAAAGCTTTATGTTCAACTTCGGCAAAATTATACTGCTCTCGCTCGTTGCGGAATTCGGAACGGCATCCATAGCTGCAAACGCAATAGGCAACAACTTCGGACTGTATCAGGTGCTGCCCGGATTGGCGATCAGTCTCGCTATGGTAACGGTTGTTTCGCGCTGCGCAGGCGCGGCTGACATTGAACAGGCCCGTTTCTACACGAAACGGCTGATGAAAATGAGCACGGTGTACTGCAGCCTTGCCACGCTGCTTGTCTTTGCGCTGAGCTGGCCGGTGCTTAAAATATACAATGTCTCCGCGGAAGCGAACAAACTCGCATTGATAATAACGGCGATACACGGCATAGGTACCTTCTTCACCTACACGCCCTCCTTTGTACTGCCGAACGCGCTCCGCTCCGCAAACGACGTCAAATACTGCCTAATAATATCCTCAGTCTCCATGTGGTTTGCGAGAGTCGGCGGCAGCTACGTGCTTGCGAGCTGGTTCGGCATGGGAGTCATAGGCGTATGGCTTGCAATGCAGCTTGACTGGATATTCCGCAGCATTTACTTTGTCCGCCGTTTCAAAGGCGACGAATGGCACTCAATCAGACTGTAATTTGAAAGCGCCTGACAAATGAAAAACCGCAGTAAAAAAACTAAGTATTTATGCTATAATACAGAATGAAACATGAAATACGCTGATATGAAACACGGGGAAAAGCTTGCGTGTCAAGTTTGGTAATTGCTCCTTATATTTTGCGGAGGTGGGTATCTTGTATAACAAATTCAGAAAAATCTGCTCGGTTTTAATTCTCGCAGGTGTTATCTTTACGTCGGTTTCTCCGGCATTTGCCTACGGTGTTTACAAGGCGGACAGAAACTACTTTGTCGGCGACAGAATGACCTTTGCGGGGTTCAACTGGCGCGTGTACAAAAAAGACAGCACGTACGGCTACATTACCGTAACGGATTATCTTGACAGAATACCGTTCAGCAACGGCAGAGACGAGCCGGACTATGCGGCGTCCGATTTCCGCAAGAGGGTTAATGACTACGAAACGCAGATGAGAAATTATGACGGTCCTCATATGTCGTGGCAAGAGGCTGATGACAAATTCAACTACATCGTAAAACACGATATGAAAGATGTATTCAAAGAGGATTACGACGATGTACTTTTCATTATGTCGCTGGCAGAAGCAAGAGCAATGGGAACGTCCAAACTTGCCCGTGACGTTCTTAACCTCGGAGATATGTGGTATCTGCGTACTCCCGGCGAGTCAAACAACGGCAACGCATGTGTTGTAATCAAGGGCGGTTACATTTCCGATTTCGGAACAAAGGCGCATATCAGACAGTATGTGCGCCCCTGCCTGCAGGTTAACCTCAGATCAGAACTTTTCAAGCCTGTCTATATTTTCAAAAGCGCGTTCGGCGCAAAAGAGAAAATTGCTGTCGGCGAAGGTTTTGTGATTGAAGATTTTGACCCGTCGAAAGGCTTCAAACGCACGAAAACATCTGACAGCATTGAAAAACCTATCAACATAATCGTAAGACAGAGAAACAAAAACAGCCTCGGCAGCTGCGCAAAAAGCTACTGCCTGATTGAAGCGCCGCAGGAAACTGTTCTCAACGGAGGAATCTTCGAGGTGGACGGCGAAACGCTGAAATACGAAACGCAGCCGCCTAAAATCAGCTACAACTCAGACGCCGTCAGACAGGGCAAGGCGGATTTTGTATCGGTAATAGCCGAAGAAAACAGAAACAACGGGAGATATGTCAGCTACGCGAAGATATCAGACTTGGCTGACGTTGCGGACGGCAAAGGCATTTCCGTTCCGTTCGGCAGACTTCCGAAAGGCTCTTACAAGCTGTGGATTTTTGCCGACAAAATAAAAGACGGGGAAGACGAATGTTCGCAGTTTGCCGGAGGCTGTGTCATTGAAAACGGCGCTCACGGCGAAAAAGGTTACGCCGTACTCGGAACAGACAACGTTGGCAAAAAATTCACCGTAGCCCCCTCCGGCATAACGCTGCTGTTCAAAAACAGGGTCAGCTACGCGCAGGACTTTATAGTCAGCAAACCTGGAGTAATATTCACAGGTCTTTACGAGGAAGGCGCAAAAACAGCCGGAGCTGACACGGCAGGTGGCAAAATCGGCGGAAAACTGACAGTTGACGGACAGACTCTAAAAGTCAACAAGATGACGCTGACCTCTCTCCAGCTCAAAAACAAGGCTGTCATAGACGTATGCAGCGACAGCATCTTAAATCAGCCTGGACCTCACAGCGGAGCAGACGATTCGCTTTCCGGTACTCTGATGCTTGAACAGTCAGGTGATTTCAGCATAGAAGAAGGCTCGCGCATTGTTGTTGAACACAACTGCCGCGTAATCAACGGAAGAAACAGCCCCGTAACCGTATGGGACAATGCCAATCAAAAGGCTATGACAATTCCTACCGGCAAAACGTATATTGCGGTAAAAGACAATCCTCGGGAACCGTACGATGACGATTCTCAGCCAATAGTATGGAAGACAGAAGTTTTGGACGATGAGCCTGTGATACCGGTCAACAATCCCCCCGCAGAACTTTCGTACAAGAATAAAATCGCTGTCCAGAACAGCCCGAAAATTGCAAATATGATACAGACACCCTCTGTCGAAGAAACCGAGATTTTCAAGGCTGCGGAATACGCAATCAACATGGCTGCCGCCTGCTTGGAATATGCGCTGTATGAAAACCCGGAGAGCATTATCGGTGCAAGCGGCATAACGGAAATAACGGAAAAAACAGGTTTCAAACTCAAAATAACACACGCTGAGGGGACAGGCGAAGACGAAACGCTGAAAGTAAGCGTAAAACTTGATGTTCCGATAGAGCCTGCAAAAGGCAAAAGACTCGCGGTTATACTGCCTATGAAAAATGACGGCGAAGATTCATCTGACGAGGGACTTTTCGGAGCAGACGAGGAAACAGAGGAAATCAAATACGGCGTATTCAAGGCAGACTACGATGAAAACACGCAGATTATCACCTTTGAAATTCCTGAATACGGCAAATATTTCCTCGCCGGTGACGAAATATTGCCGTTGCTTGTAACGGTTGCGGAGCTTAACGAAGATGCGACATTCGACGGCGAAAAATCCTCATCGTCGGGCGGCTGCAACGCAGGCTTTGGCGCGCTGGCATTGCTCGGCGTTCTCGGAGTGTTTTACAAAAAGAAAAAATAAGCTGTAAGTACAACAAACGGCGCGGGAAATAAAATCCCGCGCCGTTTTTAATTTTTATTTTGCCCAAAATTGCTTTTGGATACAACAAACATAGCCGTCAGCAGTAAGCAACAAGCCATAAGCAGAATAACGATAGAAAATCTTATTAAAAATTAAAATCTTCTCACTGCTTTTGGCTTAATGCTTAAAGCTCTCAGCTTAACGCTTAACTCCGGATTACTTCCTACTGGGCTGGGCGCAGATACTGCTTGCGCCGTCCGTTCGTTTTCTGTCCGAAGCTGCAGGGCTCTTGCTTTCCCTGCCTCCTTGCGAAAGCATCGGCCTCGTGTCTCAGCCCTGAAACCCGACCGCTTGGCGTGCCGTTACCGAAGTGTTACAGAGCTTTAGCTGAAAAGCAACGGGCTTACCTCCGTTTGGAGCCGCATCACGTAATGCGTGAGAGATGTACAAGGCGCAGCCTCTCTGCCGAGAAACAGCCGCAAACGCAGACCTCGGCAGGTCATACAACTGTTTCAGAAAAGCCATGCCCGACGAAAAATCGTCAACCCTCTCTGCACTATAATGTTCACTGAATAAGAAATTTGTAACATGGGCAGAAATGAAAAAGAAATAAAAAGTTTCCGAGAAGTTTTGAAAAGTTTTGTGTTTTTAAGGTGTAACAAGCGGTGTTGTCTGAACCGCTGAAATGCGCGGATGTCTGCAAATACTTAACTTGTAAATTCTGCTTGTTTTTCTGCTGCGTATAAAAAATAACCCGAGGGGTAACCCTCAGGATAAGAGCCGCTTAACAGGGAAGTCTCATCCGCGGTAAAAAAGATATAAAAAGAGCAGTATGGGGTGCGAAAATTTTTTGAGCCGCTGTTCTCTTTCCCGAAAATGAAAAAAATTAATATTTGGGAAACAGGCGGTGCTATAATGTCGTTGTACAGTTGACAGAGTATGATTCGGCATTGCGCTTTAAAGGAAGGACGTGAATGACGGTATGAAGAAAATTCTTATTGCCCCGCCGCTTTACGGGGAGAGGCTTAAGCTTTTTGCAGAGCGCATTAAGGAAAAGTGCGCCGGTTTTGACTGCGAATTTATGCTGAGTTCGCAGGACAGCGTGACGGAGGAAGAGATTGCGGAGGCAAACGCGATTATAGGCGCGGTATCGCCCGGGAAGCTTGCCGCCGCCAAGAAACTTGAGCTGCTTCAGCTTACCTCGGCGGGAGCCGATGCCCATTCGGCGCCGGGTGTTGTTGACGAGAGTGTGCTGATTTGCAACTGCGCAGGCGCGTACGGCACTTCCGTTTCCGATTGGATGCTTGCCGTGACTTTTTCTCTTATCCGTCATCTCGACGGCTATATGAAAAATCAGGCGGCAAAAAAGTGGGAAGCGCTTGGCAGGGTAATTTCAATAGAGGATTCCACTGTTCTGGTGCTCGGGCTCGGAGACATCGGGGGGCGTTACGCAAGGGCGGTTAAAGCCATGGGCGCGCACGTTATCGGTATTCGCAGAACAGAAAAGGAGAAGCCGGAATATCTGGACGAGCAGTACACAATTGAGAGCCTTCCTTCGGTTGTCGGCCGCGCAGACATAATAGCCATGGTGCTTCCGGGCGGCAGGCAGACGGAGCATCTCTTTGACGAAAAACTGTTTGGTCTCTGCAAAAACGGCGCCTATATTATCAATGCCGGGCGCGGAAGTGCAATAGACCCGGCAGCGCTGAAAAACGCTCTGAAAAGCGGCAGGATAGCAGGCGCGGGGCTTGACGTTACAGAACCTGAACCTCTGCCCGTAGACGATGAGCTTTGGACAATGGACAACGTTGTAATCACCCCGCACATTGCAGGCTGGTTCT
>JAUNNW010000160.1 GCA_030531285.1 Synergistaceae bacterium
GGTTCGTACGTGCACGGGCTTGTCCGCTTTATTGACGGAACGACAAAAATGCTGCTTTCAAAAGCCGACATGAGACTGCCGTCCGCCTCAGCAATCGCGTCGCCTGGCAGGCTTCCGCTTGCGGAGCGCGGGATTGAAGCGCTTGAGCCTGCCGGACTTGAACTCCGCTTTGACGAAATAGACGAAAAACGTTTTCCCTGTTTTCCTCTTGCGCTTGAAGCAGGGGAAAAAGGCGGTGCGTATCCTGCGCTGCTTGTCGGTGCCGACGAAACGACTGTTTCCGCGTTTCTTGACGGAAAAATATCCTTTACAGACATTGCCCGTGTTGTCGAGGACGTACTTTCAAACTGGAGCGGTCCAGCACCGGCTTCGCTTGAGGACGCTATTGCCCTTGTCGGTGAGGGCAGAAGGCTTGCGGCTGAAAACTGCCTGAGGAGGTTAGAATAATGTTCTTTACCCTTGTGGCGTTTCTGACAGTTATCGGAATATGTGTCGTATCGCATGAAGGCGGGCATTTCCTCGCCGCAAAATGGAGGAATGTTTACGTACACGAATTTTCTTTCGGTATGGGACCGTTGCTCGTTTCAAAACAGAAAGGTGAAACAAGATATTCGTTGCGTATTTTTCCTGTCGGCGGCTACGTTAAACTCGAAGGGGAAGACGAAAGTTCAGAAGCGGGAAATTCTGAAATTCCGTGCGATAGAGCGCTTTACGCAAAAAAACCGTGGGAAAGACTTGTTATTCTCGCCGCCGGAATTTCTGTTAATTTTCTGCTTGCATGGCTTTTGTTCGGCAGCTATCTCTTTGCAAACGGAACCTGGGATTTGAAAACGGCGGTAGTCGGAAAAGTTATGGAGGGTACTCCGGCGGCTAAAATACAACTGCAAAGCGGAGACATTATAAAAAAAATAAACGATATGGAAATAAAGCAATGGACAGATATCAGCAAAACGTTGCGCAGCGTGTCTGACAATGCCGTTGAGTTTATATATCTGCGTGGCGGCAGAGAGGTGCGCGTCAAGACAGACGTTCCTGTCAGCAGGAAACACGGCGGGCGCCTGCTCGGCATACAGCCGCGCGAACTGCGTTTCTCGCTTATTCAGTCAATGTCAGAAGCACTGCGCTTTGCGTTTCGTATGAGCAGTGATATTTTCAGTTCTCTCGGCAGAGTGTTGCTTGGAAGAAACAAAGAGGAAATTTCGGGACCGCTCGGTATAGCTGTTATGTCAGGAGAGGCTGCGAAGCAGGGCTTGTGGAATTTTCTTATGTTTCTTGGACTGATAAATCTCAATTTAGGGTTGGTTAATCTTCTGCCTTTCCCTGCGCTTGATGGCGGCAGAATTGTTTTCGCATTTGCGGAACTTGTTACGGGCAGAAAGGTTTCAGCGAAATTTGAAGGCACAGTACACTACGCAGGATTTGTGCTTCTGCTTCTTTTCATAGTCTACGTAACAGGACTTGACATTTTGCGTCTTGTCCGCTGAGGTGATGTAAATGAGTGCGAAAGTTGTTGACGTTAACGGTCTTAAAATAGGCGGGAACAATCCCGTGCGCGTTGAAAGCATGCTTACGGCGCGCTTGTCCGACACCGGCGCGTGTTTTGAGGAGACGGAACACTTGCGCGAAGCAGGCTGTGAGCTTGCGAGAGTTGCCTTTCCGTCAATGAATACGGCAAAGCAGTTCCGCGAGCTTGTCAGCCGTTCAAAATTAAGGCTTATGGCGGACATACATTTCAACCATAAATTTGCGCTTTCCGCACTTGATTCAGGTTGTCCGTCCGTGCGTATCAATCCGGGAAACATGAGCAGCCCGCAAGCAGTTCCGGAAATAGTTTCAGCCGCGAAGGCAAACGGCGCGGTAATCAGAATAGGAGCGAACGGCGGCTCACTCAATGCGTCGCAGCTTGCTGCGGCAGACGGCGACCGCACGCTTGCACTCGTTTCGGCGGTTGAAGAACAGCTGAAACTTTTGCTTGACAACAATTTTGACAACGTAATAATTTCCGCAAAATCAAGCAACGTTCAGGAAAGCATCAGGGCAAACACCATACTTGCGCAACGCTGGAATTTCCCGCAGCACATAGGCATAAC
>JAUNNW010000044.1 GCA_030531285.1 Synergistaceae bacterium
TGAATGGAGATGGCTTTCTTTGAGCATACTGAAAATATGTACCTATCCCGACCCTGTGCTCAGAAACGAAAATAAGCCGGTAAAGGTGTTCGGCGATGAGCTTCGCAAAGTCGTTGCTGATATGTTTGAGACTATGTATGCAGCCGACGGAATTGGGCTTGCAGCGCCTCAGGTAGGGCTTAACAAACAGATAGTAGTCATAGATTATCAGGGAGAAAAATATACTCTGATAAATCCTGAAATTATCAATTCAGAGGGTTCTGAAGTACATGAGGAAGGCTGCCTGAGTTTTCCCCGCATTTATGTCAAAGTGCCGTCGCCCGTCCGTATGACGGTTGTATATAAAGACGAGTTCGGAAACGAGCACACAAAGCAGACGGAAGGATTTTTGACTGCCGTATTTTCCCACGAAATAGACCACTTGCACGGCAGAATGCTTATAGATCGCGTTTCACCGCTTAAAAGAAGCTTTTTGAAGAAAAAAATTGAGAAAGAAAGCGGTAAGTAAGAATGTTTAAGACAGGTTTTTGCGGAAGCGGCAGATTTGCGGAGTTGTGTCTTCGTCTTTTGTCCGAACAGTTAAAACCGGACTGGGTTGTTAGCAATACCCCGAAAACGTCTGGCAGGGGGCTTCAATTTCACGATACCCCTGTCAGTGTTGCGGCTCAGGAACTTGAAATTCCGTGTTTTACGACTGACAGACTGTCCGCCGATACAGAAAGAATAGAATGGATTGTCAGCAACGCGCCTGATATTATGTTTATTATAGATTTCGGGCATCTTATAAAGGAACCGCTGCTTTCCCTGCCGAAATACGGCTGTATAAATCTGCACCCGTCAAAGCTGCCTCTATACAGAGGTTCTGCTCCGCTGCAGAGAGCTATTATGGACGGACTGGAAAGTACTGCCGTTTCTGTTTTCAGACTTGACGCAGGAATGGATACAGGCGATTTGCTCTCGCAGCCTGAAGTGAAAATTTTGAAAAACGATACTTATGACTCATTGCTTGAGCGCTGTGCCAAAACGGGCTGCTGCGAGATGCTGCGTCTGATTTTTGAAGTTAAGCCCGATAACTGGAAATTTACGCCTCAGCCGCAGGACGGTTTCAGTATAGCTCCGAAAATTGATAAATCAGAAGGCAGACTTGACTGGAAAAAGTCTGCATTTTCCTGCAGCTGCCTTGTTCGCGCGCTGTCAAATACACCGGGCGTTTTCTGCTTTAACGGTGATAAAAGGATCAGAATTTTCAAGGTGTCTGTGGTAAAAAGTCAAAAAGCTGCCGAACCGGGGGAAATAGTTGCAATAGAGAACGGCGAACCGGTAATTGCGTGCGGAGAAGACGCGCTGAAGCTTGAAACGGTGCAGCCTGACAGCAAAAAACAGCAAAGCGCGGCGGACTGGCTCAGAGGAGCGAGACTGTCTGTAGGTGACAGAGTGCAATAGTTGCAGGGAGGTAGCGGAATGGACAAAACTGAACGCATGACGGCTTCAAATTGCCTTTACAGGGGGCGCATACTTAATCTCAGGGTGGATGAGGTCGCGCTTCCGTCCGGAGTGCAGGCGAAAAGGGAAATAGTAGAGCATAGGGACGCATCAGCTGTTCTTGCCGTGGACGCTTACGGTCTGCTGCTTTTTGTTTCGCAGTACCGGTACGCTGCCGGCAAAGAACTGCTCGAAATTCCTGCCGGTCTGGTCGAAGACGGCGAAAATCCGGCTGATACAGCAGTGCGCGAGCTTCAGGAGGAATGTGGATACAAGCCGGGAAAACTTGAAAAAATTGCTTCTTTCTATTGCTCTCCGGGATTTTCTACGGAAAAGCTGCATGTTTATTTTGCGTCAGAACTTGTAAAATCCAAACTGCCGGAGGATGAGGACGAGCTGATAGAGACGCTGCGCCTTTCTCCTGCCGAGGCTGAAGAAAAGATAACGAACGGCGAAATAGCCGATGCAAAAACTATTGCTGCGATTTACTGGTACAGGAGACAGCAGTTTGATAACGGAATTTAGCAGGGAATTTGCACTGCTGACAGAGAGATTTAAAGATTACCTTCTGTTTGAGCGGGGGGCAAGTCAGAATACCGTTAAATCATATATGTCTGATTTGAACGCATGGTATGTGTTCTGCAGAAAACATGACGCTGCGCCTGAAAAGTTAAACGCAGATGCTGTTTCCAGATTTGTCCTCGAACTGACAGCTGCCGGCAAGGCAAAAAGTACAATACAGAGAAATGCGGCAGTTCTTGCTTCTTTCGCGCATTTTTTGGTCTATGACGGAGAAGAATCGCATCTGCCGAAGCTTGACGAGCTTCCCAAACGCGACAAAAAACTGCCTGAGGTTATGACCGAGGGAGAAATACAGCGCATCATTAACATCTGCGAGGACGGAACAGCGCTCGGAAAACGCGACAGGGCAATAGTTGAACTGGCGTACGGCACGGGAATGAGAGCGTCTGAAATATGCAATATCGCTCTCAAAGATATAGATTTTGGAAGCGGCGTGCTTTACACGCGCGGAAAAGGCTCAAAAGAACGCAGCATTCCGTTTGTGGGAGCCGTGCGGAGAATAGTTGAAAATTACATTGAAGATACGCGTCCTTCGCTGAACAGAGACGGTCTGCCGTGGCTGTTTTTAAGCAGAAACGGGCAGCAGCTTGGTCGTGAAATGCTTTGGCATATACTTCGTAAACGCGGGCAAGAGGCAGGCATTTCGATATCAAGACTGCATCCTCACGTTTTGCGGCATACTTTTGCGACGCATCTTCTGCGCAACGGTATGGATCAGAGAACTTTGCAGGAAATGCTCGGACATTCGTCAATACTGACAACACAGAAATACACGCATATAGATGAGGAAATGCGGGATCTGTATGACCGCTATCATCCGCGCGCGTCGGAAGCAACGGAGGAAAAAAATGAATTACGCTGACAAAGTCAGAAAAGCAAGAAATTATCTGCAAAAAAGAATAAGCAGCGCGCCTGAATATATGCTTGTGCTGGGGTCCGGACTCGGCGGCGTTGCCGATATGCTGGAGGCGGAAACGGTAGTCAGCTACGAAAGCATACCGTATTGGCCTAAATCTACGGCGCCGGGGCATCGCGGACGTCTGCTTTTCGGTATGCTCGGCGGGAAATATATTGTCGTTATGCAGGGAAGAATACACGGGTACGAAGGCTGTGACATGACTGAGGTAACCTTTCCCGTGCGCGTACTCGGCGAGCTTGGAGTGAAATCGGCACTGTTCACCAATGCTTCCGGCGGTATTCCATCGGAGGGCAGGGATATAAGGCCCGGCAGCATAATTGCAGTTACCGACCATATAAATTTTATGGGAGACAATCCTCTCAGAGGCGCGAATAATCCTGAATGGGGCGACAGATTTCCTGATATGACCTTCACTTATGATAAGGCATATATCAATCTGCTGACAAGACTTGCTTCAGAACAGAAGATAGAACTTTTTCAGGGAGTTTATATCGCAATGTGCGGTCCTTCCTATGAAACGCCGGCAGAAATCCGAATGGCAAA
This sequence comes from Synergistaceae bacterium, assembly GCA_030531285.1. Taxonomy (GTDB): domain Bacteria; phylum Synergistota; class Synergistia; order Synergistales; family Synergistaceae; genus Equadaptatus. The sequence goes on from JAUNNW010000044.1 coordinate 3,527, forward strand.
ACTTCTCGGAGCCGATGCAGTCGGTATGTCAACCGTTCCCGAGGTTATAGCGGCACGCCATATGGGAATGAGGATTGCAGTGCTTTCCTGCGTTTCAAACTATGCCGCAGGTGTTCGGAACGAAAGGCTGACTGAAGATGAAGTGCTTGAGACAATCGGCGGCAACGCGGATAAAATCGGCAGGCTTGTTGCGGAATTCTTTAAAGAAATTTAACATGGGACAGTGATTGTATGTTCATAGCGATAGAAGGAATTGACGGAACAGGAAAATCGACGCAGGCGGCAAGGCTTGCGGCTTACCTGAGGGCAGACGGAAGCAGGGAAGTTGTGCTGACGAAAGAACCGGGCGGATGGGACGGGGGGACTGTCCTTAGAGAGCTTGTTCTCGGCGGAAAACTTGTTCATCCATGGAGCGAAGGCTATCTGTTTATGCTTGACCGTGCCGAACACGTCAGCCGTATTATTGAACCGGCAGTCCGCGAAGGAAAAATTGTTGTTTGCGAGCGCTATCACGCTTCAACGCTTGCTTATCAGGTGTGGGGCAGAGGCCTGCCGATAGAACCCTTTGACAGTCTTTTCAAGTTTTCAGATTTTCCGGTCCCCGATTTGACAATTCTGCTTGATATGGAGCCGGAAGCAGCTCTCGCCAGAGTTAGAAGCAGGGGAGAGGAAGACGCGTTTGAAAGCGAAGGCAGCGCTTTTATGACAAGGATACGTACCGGCTATCTTGAACAGATGAAACGAGCCGCTGCTTTTTGGACATGCATTTCAGCAGAAGCTTCGCCCGACGTTGTTTTTGAGAATATAGTGTCCGAAATAAAAAACAGAGGTATTATTTAATTGTCTGATAATGATTTTGCAGCACTTATAGAAAATTCGGGGGGCTGGAACGAAATATGCAGCGCTGTTAATTCCGGCAGACATCCGCAGTCGGTAGCCGCGCTTGTTCCGCTTGCGGGACAGGAATATTTTGTGGAATGTTACGCGCGTATGATGCTTGAAGACGAGAGGGCATGGAGCGATGGCAGACATCCTGATCTGATTTATGCGGGAATGCCGGACAAACCTCCGTCAATAGAGGAGTGCCGCCGGCTTAACGAAGAAATGTCGCTGCACCCTGTATCGGCAAAACGGCGTCTTTCAGTAATATGGGCGGCAGAAAAGCTTTCGCTTGAAGCTGAGAACAGCCTTCTTAAACTTACAGAAGAACCTCCGGCAAACGCGTGTATTCTGTTCGTAATGGAGGAAAACAAGCTCCTCCCGACAATCAGAAGCCGAGTATGGACGATAAACATAGATTTTCCGCAGGAATGTCTGAGTGCGTCCAAGCCGCCGGAAACTCCGGCTGAGTGGGCAGAGTGGTTCGGCAGGAATTCTTCCGGCAAAAAGGGAGAATTCGATGCTGCCTGTCTTGAAATACAGGGCTGGATAAATTACTATATTGAGCAGGGAGAGTTTGCAAAAGCTTCCAACGCTGATCTGCTTGTAAAAATGGCAAAACAGAAAAATACGTCGCTGTCGATGCTTCAGGATATGGCATTTGCAGTGCTTCAGGGAGATGTATCTTGTGAACAAATATTTGGCAGTATACGGTAAACCCCGTTATCTGGGTATTATATCTACCGATAAAGAGCTGAAACAGAAGGATATTGTTGTTGTCGAATCTGTACGCGGCGATGATATTGCCTTTGTCGCCGGCAGTCTTAATAACGAACAGGAAGCTGAATACAGAGCTTTGAGAAACACTGTCGAACGCGCTGAAAACGCGCCTAAAGTTTCGGAACCGGCTGTTACTGATCTCAAGTTTGTTAAATTCGCCGAAAATAGGGAACTTAACGAGCTGGGGCTGTATAAGGTTGAAGAGCGTGAAATACTTAAAAAGGTCAAGGAACTTGTTGTTCCGCATGAACTGGACATAAAACTGATTGATGTTGAGATTTTGAACGGAAGAAAAAAACTGTTTGTTTATTTTTCGTCCGAACAGAGAGTTGATTTCAGAGCGTTTGTACGCGATTTGGCAAAGGAATTCAAAACAAGAATTGAACTGCGCCAAATAGGCGTGAGGGATGAATCAAAAATTATCGGCGGACTCGGAATATGCGGAAATCCGTGTTGCTGCAGTTTCTGGCTGCACCAGTTTGAGCCTGTGGGCATTAAAATGGTAAAGGAACAAAATCTTGCGCTGAATCCGTCAAAGATATCAGGAATCTGCGGCAGACTGATGTGCTGTATGTGCTATGAACACAATGTTTACAGCGAACTTTGGGAGGGGCTGCCTGCTCCCGGAAGCAAACTTAAAGGCCCGGAAAATAGTGCGCAGATAACAGGAATCAACATAGGCGCGAAGGCGCTTAAATGTTATATACCCGGACTTGGCGAAAAAGACGTACCGATTGATAAGTTTGATCAGTTCAAAAAAGCGGTGGAAGAAGGAACCGTCAACGACGAGCTTGAAAATCTGGTCAAAATGGAAGATCCTGTGTCAGATTTTCTGTTTGACGGAACTGTTGACAAAATATTTAAAGAACACGCTGTCAAAGAGGAAACAGACGGAAAAAATTCAGAAGAATATCACAGCAGGCACAAAGCCCGTTTCAGCAGACATTCACAGCCGAAGCAGACAGATACTGCTGTCCGGCAGAAAAGCGGCGGCGAAACAGCTCATGCTGAAGATTATTTTGCTGATGACAGCGAAATTGAAGAAAAACAGCAGAAAAAACATTTCCGCTATCATCACCGCGGAGGCAGAAAACACCGCGGAAAACAGCAGAATGGCGGCGGCGAAGCGTAATGCTCGGAAATTTTGCGGAAAAACTGCGTACAGGCAGCAACAAATGGGTTCAGGGCATTTCAAATCTGTTCTCTGACCAGCCTGTTACTGACGATTTTTGGGACGAACTTGAAGAAATTCTTTTGACCGGAGATGTGGGGATAGACACTTCCTGTGCTCTTATTGATGAATTGAAAAGGTTTGCGGTTGATAAAAGAATCGCCAACCGCACCGAACTGAAACTGGCTTTTGCCGGACTGCTTCAGAATAAACTTGAGAGTGTACCGAATACCGGAAAACCGCTCCGGCTTGATAAAAATCCGTCAGTTGTGCTTTTAATAGGCGTAAACGGAAGCGGCAAAACGACAACAGCAGGCAAACTTGCCCTGCAGCTCAAAAATCAGGGTAAAAAGGTCGTCTTGGCAGCCGCAGACACTTTTCGTGCAGCGGCTGTTGACCAGCTTAAGGTTTGGGGTGAACGCACAGGCACAAAGGTTATATCTCAGGCTGAAAACAGTGATCCTGCGGCAGTTTTGTTCGATGCCGTAAATTCCGCAAAGGCTTCAGGGGCAGAGGTCGTTATTGCAGACACCGCCGGACGGCTGCATACAAAATCGAACCTGATGGAAGAATTGCAGAAAATTTTTCGTGTAGTCAAAAGGGAAACGGGAAGCGATCCTGCGGAGGTTTTGATAGTTCTCGACGCGGTAACAGGTCAGAATGCTTTTGTACAGGCTGAAAGCTTTGGCAAATATATGCCTGTCAGCGGCGTTGTGCTCACAAAATATGACAATACTTCAAAGGGCGGGATAGTTTTTTCAATCGCGGACAAACTTCATCTTCCTGTAAGATACGTCGGTCTCGGCGAGGCAGCAGAAGATCTCAAACTGTTTGACGCAAAAGCCTTTACAGAGGCGCTGCTGAATGTCTGACGGCAAACTCTTTGACTGCGATAACCGCCATCCGCGCGATCCGCTTGTCAAGAAAATCGCGGCGCTGCTTGTCCCTCGCGGCGATACGGAAATTTTTGAAAAAACAAAAATACTTATGGCAGAGAAGTGGGGGGAACCTGAAAAAATCAGCGGCTTTTATCCGTTTGCTTGGACGAATTATTACGAAGAAATAGCGCCTGAACTTGACCGCTGCTTCTTTTCTTATCCTGGGCTTTATCCCATGTCAAAACTGCCCGACTGGAAACTGACGAGTTGCGCGATAGAGAAAAAAACGGGTGAATCCCGCAGGGTGAACATAGATCCCGGAACAATAGACGGAGCGCGTCTGCTGCTTGCGTCTACAAAAGGACAGGCACACAGAATGTACATGCGCGACGGAATATTTGCCGAAGTTACGCTGTGCCGCAGAAAAGGACGATGGGAACATTTTTTCTACACCTTTCCCGATTTTTCAAGCGGGGTGTACGACAAATGGCTTGAAGACGTCAGGGAAGACTGGAAGAGAGAAAAAATAAGTTTACAGTGAACAATGCAAAGTGTTAAGCATTGATTTACGACAGCAAATTTTACCGGAGGCATGAACGATGATTCCAAGATACGAGGTTGCTGAAATTTCCAAAATATGGAGCGATGAAAACAAATTCCGCCGCTGGCTGGACGTTGAACTTGCAGTGTGCCGCGCATGGACTGAAAAAGGTGTCATACCTGAAGAGGATTTTGAAAATATCAAAGCAAAAGCAGCCTTTAACGTTGGGAGAATACATGAAATAGAAGCTGTTACGCATCACGATATGATAGCGTTTAACAGCTGCGTGGCTGAAACGGTCGGCGAATCGGGACGTTACATTCACCTTGGCCTGACAAGCAGCGACGTTATAGATACAGCCTCATCGCTTATGCTCGGCGAAAGTCTCGAATTTACCGTTAAAAACATTGAAAAACTCCGTAAAGTTATTGGCGGGAAGGCCGTTGAATACAAGAAAACGCCGTGTGCCGGAAGAACTCACGGAATACACGCAGAACCAACGACATTCGGACTTAAACTGCTCAATCACTATTCGGAACTGGGCAGGGATATTGAAAGACTTAAAACGTCGCGCGAAGAAATGCTGGCAGGCGCAATTTCCGGAGCCGTAGGCACGTATGCGAACTGTCCGCCTGAGATTGAAGCAAGAGCCTGTGAACTTCTTGGACTTAAGGTTGATCCTGTTTCAACGCAGATTATACAGAGAGACCGCCATGCACGTGTTCTGACAGACCTGGCGATTGCAGGGGCGTCCCTTGAACGTCTGGCGCTTGAAATACGTCATTTGCAGCGCACGGAAGTGCTCGAGGCGCTTGAACCTTTCCGTAAAGGACAGAAAGGTTCCTCTGCGATGCCGCACAAGAAAAACCCGATACTCTGCGAAAGAGTCTGCGGCATGGCGCGTCTGCTTCGCGGAAATGCGGTGCCGGCAATAGAAAATATAGCTCTTTGGCACGAAAGAGACATCAGTCATTCCTCGGTTGAGCGCATAATTTGGCCGGACTGTTTCCACACCTTTAACTATATGTGCAATACAATGTTCAAAATTATAAATAATCTTGTTGTAAATATCGAAGAAATGAGGGAGAATATAAACGCGACCAACGGACTGCTTTTCTCGGGAAGAGTCCTTGTCGAACTCGTAGAACGCGAAGGCATCAGCAGAGAAGATGCATACGCAATAGTTCAGGACAACGCCATGGTATGCTGGGAAACGAAAACGCAGCTGCTTGACCTTCTTGCAAAAGACGCCCGCATAAAAAAGACTTCGCGGGAACAACTTGCTGAATTGTTTAACCTTGATTATTACATGAAATATGTGGACGAAATATTTGCCAGATTCCCGGAGCTTTAGGTTTCAATCTTTGTTTTAAATAAAAACAAAACGCAAAGGAGACAGAAAAATGTCATCACCCGACAGAAACATTGCACTCGAAATGGTAAGAGCCACAGAAGCCGCCGCCATGTCCGCAGCCCGTTTTATGGGCAGAGGCGACAAAAACGCAGTTGACGGGGCAGCCGTTGACGCCATGCGCCATATGCTTAACACGGTACACATGGACGGTATCATTGTAATCGGAGAAGGCGAAAAAGACGAAGCCCCAATGCTTTTTAACGGGGAAAAGCTTGGTGTCGGAACTGACCCTCAAATTGACATAGCAGTTGACCCCGTGGACGGTACGCGTCTTACATCGCTCGGTCTTCCGAACGCTGTCAGCGTTGTTGCTTTTGCAGAAAGGGGAACAATGTTTGACCCGAAACACATATTTTACATGAACAAAATAGCAACAGGTCCGCGTTCGGCAAACGCAATTGATATCGACGCAGCGCCGGAAGAAAACCTCAAAGCTGTTGCAAAAGCACTTGACAAAGAAGTATCTGAAGTAACAGTCTGCGTACTTGACAGACCGAGACACGACGAGCTTATCAGACAGCTCCGCACTGCAGGTGCGCGTATCCGTCTTATCACGGACGGAGACGTTGCCGGCTGTCTTTCAACCTGCAACCCGGCGTCAGGCATTGATCTTATGATGGGTATCGGTGGTTCGCCTGAAGCAGTTATAACAGCCTGCGCCATAAAATGCGTCGGCGGCAATATGCAGTGCAAACTTTGGCCGCGCAGCGACGCAGAAAGAGACAAATGCACGGAAGTCGGCATGGACGTCAACAAAGTTCTCAAACTTGACGACCTCGTCGCAACCGACAACGTATTCTTCGCGGCAACAGGTGTTACCGACGGAGACTGGCTCAGAGGCGTCCGCTATACGGGCAAAGGAATTGAAACATCATCGCTCGTTATGAGAGCGCAGAGCGGAACAATACGCTATATCAACGCCGTTCATAACACCGCAAAACTTAACGAAATCAGCGGCGACAGATACAAAGCGTAGCTTTTAACCGTAAATATAACACACAAGCGGCGGAATTATCCGCCGCTTGCTTTAATTTTTCCCAAAATTGCTATTGGGTACAGTAAACATAAGCCATAAACCATCAGCTGTAAAC
>JAUNNW010000045.1 GCA_030531285.1 Synergistaceae bacterium
CCGTATGGGCAGCGGGCTTACCACCGAAGGTGAGCGCATCACGTAATGCGTGAGAAATGATTTAACAAAATCTGTCTGCCGAGAAACGGCTGAGAAACAGACCTCGGCAGGTCTTGCAGCCGTTTCAGAAAGATTTTGCCGGAAAAGGTCATTGTACTGCACATAACGCCGGCAGCGTTTAAGACCTTATCCTTCTCACCCCTCTACTATAATAAATACAAAAAGGGGAAAATTTTACCAATGCCGCGGACGCCGGCACTGCAAGGATTTGTGGTTTTGCGCCGCTGTTTGCAAGGGTTTGCAAAATAATATATTCGCAAAGCCTTGCAGTTACAGGCTTTCTTGATGAGTGAGTTTGCGCCCCCTATTGTATTTATGTAAGCGTAGGAGGCAGGATAAGAAGCAATGACGAAAGAATTTTTAGCAAACGATGTGAACTGCGACGGCGTGTGTTGTCTTGCTGATATAACATATACCATGTCAATTTGAGTATAGGTTGATGTAATAATTTGCGACGGATATGATGTCACAAAGGTTTGTCGCAGCCATGTGTCCGGGGAGTATTTTGTAGTCTCCTTGTATTGAGGTTAGTTTTTTCAGCGAGTCTGCCATTTTTTTGCTGTCGCTGCGAGGGAGGTCTGTTCTGCCGATTGCTGCGGCAAAGATTGTGTCTCCCGTAAAAATTGTGTCGTTCACAAGCAGGCACACACTTCCAAGCGTGTGTCCAGGGGTTGCGATAACGCGAATTTGCAGGCCGCCTACCGTTACAGTGTCGCCGTCTTCATAATTCACGGTGTTGCAGATTTTTGGAAAAAGTCTGAGTGCGCGGCGGTCGTTGCTGTTTTCGCAGATGTCTGCCGAATTCATATAGACGGGCAGGTCAAAGCGTTCTTTTAACCCTCTAATGCCTCCCGTGTGGTCGTAATGTCCGTGCGTGAGCAGTATGGCAACAGGGTCACAGCCGCTTTCTTCAATGTTTGCGATGATTTTTTCGGCGTCTCCGCCTGGGTCGATAACGGCGCATTTTTTTGCGTGTTCGTCACAGAGAAGGTAGCAGTTTGTTGTTCTGTAGCATACAGGAACATGTATTACGCGCATTGTTAGATTACCTCGATGGCTGTGTTTTTTTTGGCTGTCGCTTCGCCTATTATCGCAGCGTGTACCCCCGCGTCTTTAAGCGCCGCAAGAAGTTCGTCCGCCTGACGCGTTGCAATGAGCAGTCCTCCTGAGGTCTGGGGGTCAAATATGATGTCCTGCAAGGCAAGCGGCACGGTGTTTGCGAATTTAACCGCGTTTGCCGTGTAGTTTCTGTTGTTGTATGCGCCTGCCGGTATAATTCCCATTTCGGCAAGTCTGAAAGCGGCGGGGTAGTATGGTATGCAGGCGCTGTCTATGCGCAGAGTGCAGCCGCTTCCGTTTGCCATTTCCGCTGCGTGTCCCGCGAGAGCGAAGCCTGTTACGTCCGTGCAGCCGTGTATGTCAAATTTTTTCATAATTTCAGCCGCGGTTTTGTTCAAAGCCGCCATGTTTTCATGTACGGGGCGCATTTCGTCCGCGGTTACAAGCTCTGCGTCAGCTTTGTCCGCTGTCAGCATTATTCCTGCGCCGAGAGGTTTCGTCAAAATCAGCCTGTCGCCCTGCTGCGCGCCTGTATTTTTGAGTATGCGGGAGGGATTTACAAAGCCTGTTACCGCAAGCCCGTACACGGGTTCTTTGGCGGTGATTGTGTGTCCGCCGGTGATTATGCAGGCTGCTTCCATGGCTTTGTCGTAGCCTCCGTGAAGTATGCCTTCGGTTTGTTCTTTGCTCATTTCATTCGTGACACAGAAAAGATTAAGCGCCAGTTTTGGTGTTCCGCCCATGGCATAGACGTCGCTGAGCGAATTTGCCGCGGCGATTTGTCCGTAAAGGTACGGATTGTCGCAGACAGGCGGAAAAAAGTCAACCGTGTTTATCAGCGCAAGGTCGTCCGACAGTTTGTAGACGCTGGCATCGTCTGCTTTGTCGTATCCCACGATAAGTTTTTCGTCAAAGGGGGTTTCAAATTTGCTTAGCAGTTCTTCGAGCGTCCCGGCTCCAACTTTAGCCATTCAGCCTGCGCAGGAAGACATTGAGGTAAGTTTTTTGCTCATGGCTAAACCTCTGATTCGTACACCGTTTCAAAGCCGTTGTCTGTTACGGCGGCTATTTTTTCAAGTTCGTCCGTGTGTTTGCCATAGTCGGGAAGTTGTTGCGTTTCAAATTTTGTGCAGGTTCCGCAGCTTGAAGACAAACCCCTGGGCACCGGCATTGTTTGCGCCGGTATTCCCAGGGAGTCGCAATATCTTTTGAAACGCGTCGCGCCGAAATGGCTGAAAAACGTGGCGATGTAAATCATAGCTGTTTGGTAACGGTGAGGATGTATTCTCCTTCCTTTTCGTCTGCCGCTACATTATAACCCAAATTTCGGGCAAAGCGCGTAATATTTTCTTTTGCTGCCGTGTTGTCAACAATAATTTCAAATTTTTCGCCGCCGCCGGTCATGGCTTTTTTCAGCATAAGCACAGGCTGGGGGCAGGAAAGTCCTCTTGCGTCAAGCATAACTATGCCTCCTTGTTTTCCGCGCAGTTCGCAAAGCCAATGGCGGCGGTAACGATAATTCCGATAACAACCGCTGCTTTGCCGTTGAAGGTTGCTCCCGCGGCTGAAGATGCCAAACCAAAATTGTGGCAGAAGGCGGAGCCCACGAGAAGTCCAAGCGCTGTTATCGCGCTATCCGTGCTGCCTTCGCCGGAAAGTATGAGCTGACGCAGGGGACAGCCGCCAAGCAGAACGCTTGCCAAACCTACCAGCGCCATACCGAGGAAATTCCAGAGAAAATCGGTATGCGCGACAGGTTGGGCTTCAAATCCGAGTTTGAATTTGCCGATGAAAATGTTGACTGCGAGAGCCGCCGCAAAAATAGCGGCAAATCCAAGAAGAAGCCGGGTTTCTTTAAAGAGAATAAAATCTCTGAACCCGCCTGCCATGCAAAAACGTGACTTTTGGCAAAGATAACCGACAACAAGCCCTGCACAAAGCGATATTATGATTGCTGCGTGTGCTTTTCCGGGGCCTTTAACGTCGGGAAAATTGCCTGAGAAAAATATAAACGCAGGGGCGGCAACAAGGAGAACAAGAAGCACGATTTGCACCGCAGGCATAATCGTGCCTTCCGCAATCGGAAGCCGGTAGCTTCTTTTCAGCGTGTAGCCTTTGTTAAGGAAAAATACGCCGGCAAGTATGCCGATGAAGAAACCTGCCAGTCCCATGACAGCGTTCAAATCGCCGCCTGCCAGACGCAGCACCATTCTGAACGGGCAGCCGAGGAACATAAGCGCGCCTACCATAACAAAGAAGCCGAGAACAAAACGCGTCATGGGGGCAGAGCCGCCTCTTGCCTGAAATTCTTTGCCGCCGATGGCTGCTATGCAGCTTCCGAGAACAAGTCCGATGATTTCAGGTCTAATGTACTGGACGGGCTGTGCTCTGTGAAGCCCGAGAGCGCCGGCGGTATCCCTGATAAAACAGGCGATGCAAAATCCCATGTTGGCGGGGTTGCCGAACTTAACCAGCAAGGCAGAGATTACGCCTATTACAAGTCCGATGGCAACAGTGATTTTCTTTGAATCCATAGTCAAACCTCCGTAAATATGATGTTGATTTTGCGACGGTCAAATTTTACGGTGCCTGTTTGGGTAAAGCAAATAAAAAAATATGCTTAATGAATGTGCTTTATAGAAAAAACAAATAAAGTTAAACGTTTTGCCTATTGATATGATATACTCATACACGGAAATAGCATAGAGGTCCCGTTCGGCGAACGGATAAAGCGGCTGAATTTTTAACCCCAAAACAGAGGTGTTCCATGATTTACGCTGACAATGCTTGCACAAGTTTTCCGAAACCAAAGCAGACGGCGGACGCTGTTTATGATTATATTGCGCATACCGGCGTTAACATAAACAGAGGCGGATATGCTTCAAGTTATGCGGCTTCTGACATTGTGTTTGATTGCAGAGAACTGCTTGGCGGTTTTTTCGGCGCCGATGACTGCAGAAACGTTGTTTTTACCCAGAACGTTACGCAGGCTCTAAATATAATGCTTAAAGGGTTTCTGAAATCAAAAGATCACGTGCTCTGTTCGTCAATGGAGCACAATGCGGTGATGCGCCCCCTATGCCAGCTGCAAAAGCAGGGTGTTGAATTTGACAGAATTCCGTGCGATGCTGAAGGTTTCCTTCTGTTTGACATGATTGAAAAACTCATAAAACCCAACACAAAAGCAATCGTCATGCAGCATGCGAGCAATGTGTGCGGAAGCATTATGCCCGTTGAAAGGGTGGGCGCTTTGTGCAAGGCATACGGGTTGCGTTTTATTGTTGATTCCGCGCAAACAGCAGGAGTGCTTCCGATTGACATAAAAAAAATGAACATAGACGCGCTCTGTTTCACAGGGCACAAAAGTCTGCTGGGGCCACAGGGAATCGGCGGTTTTATACTGAAAGAAGGCTTTGCGGCGGAAATTGAGCCGCTTATTTCGGGAGGAACCGGAAGTATCAGCCACACAGAGCAGATACCTGATTTTATGCCTGACAGGTTTGAGCCCGGGACTTTGAATTTGCCCGGAATTGCTGGGTTAAAAGCCGGCATAGAATGGATACAGGCAAAGGGTATCGACAATATTTTCGCACACGAGATGTCTTTAACAAAGCAGTTCCTTGAAGCAGTGCGCGGCATTAAGCAGCTGAAAATCGCGGGGCCTCGGGGGATTGAAAACAGAACAGGCGTTGTCAGCGTGTACACTGACAAACGGGATTTAAGCGAGATAGCGTATGCACTTGACAGCCGTTTTGATATTCAGACGAGAGTCGGACTGCATTGCGCGCCGTCTGCGCATAAAACGCTTGGTACGTATCCTGAGGGGACAATACGGTTTTCATTCGGCATTTTCAATACGGCGAAGGATGTAGAGACGATAACGAAAGCTCTTCTGGAGGTGCTCTGAATATGGAAATAAAACAGCTGAGAAGCTTTATCGCAGTTGTAAAATACGGCAGCTTCACAAAGGCTGCGGAAAAATTATACCTTACTCAGCCTACCGTAAGTTTTCATGTCCGCACGCTTGAGGAGGAACTTCAGACGCAGCTGCTGCTGAGAAACACAAAAAGCATCTGTATAACTGAAAAAGGGCGGGAGCTTTTTGAAACAGCCATTAACATTGTAAGCCTTGAGGATATGCTGTTCAAAAAGTGGCAGAACGGCGGGGAATCGTACATTCATTTAGGAGTGTCCACCATTCCGTCAGGCTATCTGCTTCCAAAAATTGCTCCGGCATTTTGCGCGAAATATCCGGCGGTGCGCTTCATAATAAACCAAAGCGACAGCAGCGATATCCTGAACGGTTTGGTGAACGGGCTTTACGATATCGCAATTACCGGCATGAAAACAGATCGGAACATAATAGAGTATTATCCGCTCTGTGAGGACAGGCTTGAACTGATAACGCCGAACACGGAGGAATTCAGACAGTACGAAACGGACAAATTTCCTGTTGAAAAACTGCTGACTTTGCCGTTTGTTTTAAGAGAAGATGGAAGCGCGAGCGGCAGGTTTGCCTCCGCGATACTTGAGAGCCTTGATCTTGACGAAGCGAAAATGAACGTAACGGCGAAGCTTAATGACCAGGAGAGCATAAAAAATCTTGTGGCTGCGGGAGTGGGTGTTTCCATAATCTCAAGTATGGCAGCGGACAACTACATTAAAGACGGGCTGCTGCTGAGATTCAGCCTTCCGTCTGACGTAAAGAGAAAGTTTTACGCGGCAAGGCGCAAAAATAAAATATTGAGCAGCGAAGCAGAACAATTTCTGCATTTTGTAAAAACATTTTTTGTGAACGGGCAGGCGGATTAAAATGGAAAAAAACAAATTGCGCAACATTCCCAAAGTAGATCAGGTGCTTGCCTGTGATGAGTTGGCAGACTGCTTTGAGAATACGGAAAGAGAAATTGTTATCAATAATGTGCGAACGGTGCTTGACGAAATGCGCGCAGAGATAATCGCAGGCGAAAAAACGGAAATTTCGCCGGTTATCGCGGCAAAACGCGCGGCAGAAAAAATAAAAAGCGCGGACATTCCGAGCCTCAGAAAAGTAATAAACGCCACAGGCATAGTTCTGCATACCAATCTTGGCAGAGCAAGACTTTCGCAAAAAGCAGCCAAAAACGCTCTTGAAATTGCCGTTTCCTATTCCACGCTTGAATATGATCTCAAAAGCGCAGCGCGCGGAAGCAGACATGACCATATCGCAAAACTAATCTCACAGATTACCGGCGCCGAAGACGCTGTCGTTGTCAACAACAACGCTGCCGCTACGCTGCTGTGCCTTGCCGCACTGTTCAAAGGCAAAGAAGTGCTGGTATCTCGCGGAGAGTCGGTCGAAATCGGAGGAGCATTCAGGATTCCGGAGATTATGGCGCTTTCCGGAGCAATTCTGAAAGACGTCGGCACCACCAACAAAACGCACCTTTATGACTACGAAAGAGCCGTTTCAAGAAAAACAGGAGCTATTTTGAAAGTCCATACAAGCAATTACCGCGTTATAGGTTTTCAGGAAGACGTTCCTCTCCGTCAGCTTGCGGCACTGGCGACGGCAAAGAAACTTCCGCTGATTTACGATATGGGCAGCGGACTTATGGTTGATTTGCGCGAGTACGGCATAGACGAGCCTAACGTTGAAAACGCGTTTGAAAACGGCGCGGACATCGTTCTGTTCAGCGGAGACAAACTGCTTGGAGGTCCTCAGGCGGGAATAATTGCCGGAAAAAAGAAATATATTGACATTATTAAGAAAAACCAGTTGGCAAGACCGCTCAGAGTTGATAAAATAACACTTGCGGCGCTTGAAAGCACCTTTAGAAGTTACAGGGACAAGAAACAGGCGCTTTCAGAGATACCTGTGCTTGCAATGCTTACCGCTCCAATTGACAAAATCAGGGACAAGGCGGAGAAATTCGCGGTCAGTCTCGGGAAACTGAAAGCAGACATCGCCGTACAGGAAGAAACGGGAAGAATAGGCGGCGGGGCTGCGCCCATGTTTGACTTAAAAAGCTGGGCTGTTTCAGTTGTCCCGAAAGAAATATCGGTTGACAAACTCGAACGCGCTCTGATAGACTGGGAGACGCCGATAATAGCAAGGATAAGCGAAGAAAAGCTTCTGCTTGACATGCGGACTGTATTGGACAGCGAGCTTGCCGCGGTGCGCGAAGCGCTGAAAGAACTGTTGTAACAATTAAATACGGAGGCAGATAGGTGCTGGTGTGCCTTCCGGTCTTCAAAACCGGCGCGGGTGGTTAAGAGCCGTCTGGGTGAGTTCGATTCTCACATGCCTCCGCCAGAAATTTAAGCGCAGATCTTTGCGCTTTTTTCTTTCTTCATACAAATTTACAAAATCCTTCACGGGGTGATGCAAATTGAACAACGTAATAGTCGGAACCGCAGGACACGTTGACCACGGCAAAACCAGTCTGATAAAGGCTTTGACCGGAATAAACGCGGACAGGCTTAAAGAAGAACAGAAGCGCGGCATCACAATAGAGCTGGGCTTTGCCGATATGCGTACGCCCGATGGCGTGGACATCGGTATCATTGACGTTCCCGGACATGAAAAATTCATAAAAAATATGCTTGCCGGAATAGGCGGCATAGACATGGTGCTGCTTGTCGTTGCCGCAGACGAAGGCGTTATGCCTCAAACGGTTGAACATCTTGACATTATGAGCCTTCTTAACATTAAAAAAGGGATAATAGTCATCACAAAGACAGATATTGTCGAACCCGGATTTGTTGAACTTGTGGAAGAAGACATACGTGAGGCGGTAAAAGGGACGTTTCTTGAAGAAGCGCCGGTAAGAGCTGTGTCCGCAGTTAAGGGAGAGGGAATAGACGAACTGAGACAGCTGATTTACGACTATGCCAAAGAAACGGGCAGCAGAAACAACAACCCTGCGCTGCTTCGTATTCCGATAGACAGAGTGTTCACAATTTCAGGCTTTGGCACGGTTATAACAGGCACTTTGACCGAAGGTATGATAAAAACAGGGCAGGATATTATGATATATCCGCAGGGTATATCCGCAAAAGTACGCAATTTGCAGGTTCACGGGCAGATGGTGGATGCTGCCTATGCGGGACAAAGAACGGCTGTTAATCTCCAGAACGTCAAAAAAGAGGAAATTTCCCGCGGCAACGTGCTTGCTGCCTGCGAAAGTTTGGAACCGTCGCTGATGGCAGATGTAAAACTATGTCTGCTCGCTGACTCCAAACGCGTGGTTAAAAACGGAGCGAGACTGCATTTTTATTACGGTTCAGAAGAGACGCTGTGCAAAGCCGTGCTTTTTGAAACACAGCAGCTTGAACCCGGAAAAAGCTGCTACGCGCAGTTGCGTTTTGAGAATGCTGTCGTGCTGAAGCAGGGAGACCCATTCGTTGTGCGCTACTATTCCCCGCTTGAAACCATAGGAGGAGGAGTTGTACTTAATCCTAACGCGCCGAAACACAAATCAACAGACAACGAAACGGCTGCTGCCCTGAAAGTGCGCGAAAACGGAGACGACATTGGCCGGTTGGAGCAACTGATTAAAGACGGAAGCGCCTCGTTTGTCCCGCTGTCCTCAATCGCTGGGCAGCTTGGGCTGACAGACGCTGAAGTGCAGGAACACGCAAAAAAACTTCTGTTTGCAGGAAAAGCCGTAAAACTCACGGATACGATTTTTGTTCACAGTGTTTATACGAATATGCTTGCCGGCTGCGCTGCCAAATTGCTGCGGGAATACCACGCGAAAAATCCCCTGCTTGCGGGAATGTTCAAAGAAGAATTCAAAAACAAACTGGCAGGCTTGGCAAAAATCAAAAACACAAAATGCCTTGAAGCGATTATACGATTCCTTGCCGATACGGGAGCTGTGAAAATGGGAGTCAATTCCGTAAGCGCGCCCGATTTTAAAGTTGTGTACAGCAAGTCGCAGCTCAAAGCAATGGAAAAACTAAAGCAATATTATGCAGACTGCGGCTGCGAAGCGCCGGAACTTGACGACGCAATAAGAGATTTTACAAACAAACAGGAAGGGCGGCATCTTCTGCTTGCAATGGAAGCGGAAGGCATACTGACGCGTCTTAGCGGAAACAGCTACATCAGTACAGACGTTCTGGCAAAAATAATTGAAACAATAAAAAGCGGTCTTGCCGAAAACGGCAGCATAACACTTGCCGAAGTGCGCGACAAACTCGGTACGTCACGCAAATACGCGTTGCAGATACTTGAATACTGCGACAGAATCAAGCTGACAAGACTCGACGGCGAAAGCCGTGTACTGTATTAAAATTTACAGCCTTGCAGTTGTAATCCGAATATGATACACTTGCCGCCGCAAGGCAGTAATTCTAATGTCGGAATAATTCAGAGAGGGAGTGTTGCATTGTGGTGAAACTTGAGTGGAACAGAATCAACGGAGCAAAAATTATTGACAAACAGGCGGAAGGCGCGGCATACATTGCATTTGAAAACGATGAAAACACAGGCTTTGTATTCAATATGCTTGTTGCCGATACAAACGAAATCGAAGCTCTGTCAGACGCTTTCCGCGTGTTCTACGGATACGCGCAGTATTATCTTCAGATGAGCAATGCCGATATGCTTCAGCACGGACTTGACGACCTTGACGGAAAAGGCTGGATTATTGATGCGGATTGCGCCGGAATTCGGCTGCTTTCAAAAAACAATTCCTGCGGAGTGACGGCGCTGACAAAGTCAGACGACAAATACGCGCAGAAAATCAACCTGTTTCTGTCAAAAGTGGAAACAGAAGCACAGATGAACGATATTCTTTGCAGCCTCGGCGATGCCGGCGGAATGGCATTTATGTTTTAGAGGTTGAATGAAAACGTCAAACAGCCGGAGGATTATGCCTCCGGCTGTTGTTTTACCGACAGCTGCGCAAAACGCAAATCTTGAGTAAAATAAAAATGCACGAAAAATGGAAAACAAATGCAAAAATCGGCGGGGTATTACAAATACGAAAAGTTATGAACAT
>JAUNNW010000161.1 GCA_030531285.1 Synergistaceae bacterium
TAAGAGCTTAAGCCCGAACTCCGCCGGAGAACGTTACCGAAGTGCTTAAACCCTGTAGCCGTAAAGGCAGCGGGCTTACCACCAAAGGCGCGCGCATCACGTAATGCGTGAGAGATGTACAAGGCGCAGCCTCTCTGCCGAGAAACAGCCGCAAACGCAGACCTCGGCAGGTCATACAACTGTTTCAGAAAAGCCATGCCCGACGAAAAATCGTCAACACCCTCTACTTAAATATCTTGAAAAAAGACAAAAAAATGGAAACACCTGTCCTTGCGAAGCCTTGCGGCGGCTGCGTCTGTGCCGTGTTTCAAAAAACGGTCAAAAACACAATTTTTAACCTGCCTGTCCGGACGTTATACAACTTGCCCCAAGACTGACACCCCCCGAAAAATGCTCTGCAAAAAAATTGTAAAAATGGAAACAGCTGTCAATGCGAAACCGCATGGCAGCTGTATTTTTATTGTGTTTCAAAAACGGCGAAGTTTCCAAAAAAAGCGAAATTTTCAAGATATTTAAATAGAGGGGCATGACGAAAATTCACAAAACGACAGAATGTAATGGCGGTAAGGATTGCTGTTCTGGCGGTAATGTGCTAATATCATCTTTGTTAAGAGGGGAGGAATGCTGCTGTGAGATACTTTGAGACAGAACGGATTGAACTTAAAGAAAAAGTCAGCGATACGCTGGCAAAAGAAATAACGGCATTTCTGAACACAGACGGCGGAACAGTGTACGTGGGAATACGCGATGACGGTACGGTTGTCGGTGTGGACAAGGTTGATTCAGTCTGCAAAAAAATATCCGACACAATCACCGATACGATAGAACCCGACGCGTCAGAATTTGTCAAAACCTGCGTTGAATTTGAAGAAGACAAGCCAATACTGAAAATTGAAGTGCAAAAAGGCTTTGCTCCGCTGTACTGCATAAAAAAATACGGATTCTCGCCGGCAGGCTGTCCGATAAGAATTGCGACCACCTGCAAAGCAATGTCCGCCGAAGAAATAAAAACGCGTTACGAAAGAAACTTCACGGAAACAGACCTCATGCTGAAAACCGCTGTCAGCGGCAAATTTACCTTTAACACGCTCAAAGCCTACTATGCGGAACACGGTTATCACCTTGAAGAAGCTTCATTTGCGGACAACCTGAAATTAAGAACGTCTGACGGAGGCTACAACAAACTGGCGGAACTGCTTGCCGACAACAACATGCTGCCTCTGATTGTAGTTAAATTCAGAGGCACGGACAAAAGCTCAATATCGGAACGAAACAACTACGGAAACTGCAGCCTGCTCTTTGCCTGCGAAAAAATAAAAAACAGACTGGCAGCCGAAAACGTATGCAAAAGTGACACAACGGTACGTCCCCGAAAAGACGAATACCTCTTTGACCTTGACTGTGCCGGTGAAGCAGTAATAAACGCGCTCGTCCACAACGACTGGAACATAACGGAACCGCTTGTCTCGATATTCTCTGACAGAATAGAAATCATATCGCACGGCGGACTGCCGCGCGGACAGACCTTGGAAATGTTCTTCAGGGGCATAAGCAAACCGAGAAACAACGCACTAATGAGAATATTCTCCGACATGAACCAGGCGGAACATACAGGGCACGGCATACCGATGATAGTCAAAAAATACGGCAGACAGGCATTTGAAATAACGGACAGATACGTCAACGTAACAATACCGTTTGACGGAAACGTACTCAATACCGCCAGTGGCGGTAACCTTGGCGGTAATGAAACCGGCGCAAGAAAAGAAAGCAAAAACGAAATACTTGATAAAATTCTGCTTTGCTGCATAGAAACGCCGCGGACAACGGCGGAAGAACTCTCGAAAAAACTGAACACGCCGAAAAGAACGGTAGAACGCTACATTGCCGAATTAAAAAGAGACGGCAAAATAATCCGCACCGGCTCAAACGTTAAAGGGCAGTGGAAAGTCGTAAAATAACTCGGAATTATTCATTGTATTTTATAGTAATTCCCGAGATGTAAAATCAAGTGCGCAGGTACGATAGACTGAGACCTGCCCC
>JAUNNW010000162.1 GCA_030531285.1 Synergistaceae bacterium
GCCCTGCTGCCAAAAATGCCGCTATCGTTGATATCGTGGTATCTCCGGCGCCTGAGACGTCGTAGACCTCAACAGCGCTCGCCTGTATGTGTTTTACTTCCGTTTTTGAAACAAGTGAGGCACCTTTTTCAGAACGGGTGACAAGCACGTTTTCAATGCCGTATTTCTGAAGCAGTTCACGCGCCGCATTCACAATTTCCGAATCTTCATTTTTTATTTCTCGTCCTGACGCTTCTCCAAGCTCTTTGACGTTGGGAGTTATGAGATATGCGCCTGAATAGCAGCTCCAGTCTGCTTTTTTGGGATCCACAAGCAGCGGCGTAGTGTTTTTGGCGCACTGCGCGGCCAGTTCCCTGCAAAGCGCTTCGGAGCAGAAACCTTTACCGTAGTCGGAAATAATAACACAGCCGGGCTTTTCATTCATAAGCGAAGCAGCGATTTCTTTAGCTTCTTTTTCCGTTGTTTCAATGTAATGTTCCCTGTCAAGACGCAGCATCTGCTGATGTCCGCCGAGGATCCTTGTCTTTATGCTGGTGACGTCTTTTTTTATTATATGCGCCGTATTTGCAGCGCACATTACAGGGTTTGCAAGGAATTTTTCCCCGTCCGCGTCGCTGCCCAGTCTCCCCGCAGGAATAATCTGAACGCCAAGCCCTGATAGGTTTGCCAGTGCGTTTCCGGCACCGCCAAGTACAAATTTTTCGTCTGTCATGCGGACAACGGGAACAGGGGCTTCGGGAGAAATGCGTTTGACCTTGCCGCTTATGTAGCAGTCAAGCATAAGGTCGCCTGCAACAGCAATGCGGCAGTCTTTAAGTCTGCCGGAACAAATCTGCCTGGCTTTTTCAACCAGTCCTTTCGAAAGACCCAGTTCTGCTATAAAATTACGGGGCATAAAATATCACCGGCTTCCATTTTCGTTTAGTAGACTGCGCAATCTTTTGCCAGATAATTTCTGACGTAGTCTCCGGCGCCTTCTTCAAGTGCCGCAAATGGCGCGTCATATCCGGCATTGCGAAGTTTTTCAATATCCGCTTCCGTGAAATACTGATATTTCGCACGCAGTCCTTCCGGCATTTCCGTATATTCTATGGAAACTTTTCTGTCCAGCGCGTGGAATACCGCTTTCGCCAAGTCGTTGAAGCTTTGGGCATGTCCTGTACCCAAATTGAACAAACCGCTTTTGTCAGGATGCTCAAGGAAGAATTTTATAACGCTGCAAATGTCTTTCACATAGACAAAATCGCGTTTCTGCTCACCGTGTGCGTATTCCGGAAGATAGGATTTGAAAAGCTTTATATTGTCATATTCTTTCAGCGTATTAAAAGAATGGAAAATAACGCTCGCCATGGAACCTTTAAAATATTCATTGGGGCCGTAGACGTTGAAAAATTTCATTCCTACGTGCTGCGGCGGACGTTTTGTCTGTTTTTCAGCCCAAAGGTCAAACAGTTGTTTTGAATAGCCGTAGCCGTTCAGAGGACGCAGTTTTTTAATGTCGCATTTGTCATCAAAGCCTTCGCTGCCGTCTCCGTAGGTTGCGGCACTGCTTGCGTAAAGGAACGAAATTCCGCGCTCTGCACAGTAATTCCAGAGTGTTTTGCTGTAATTCAGATTATTTTTGTAAAGGTAATCAAAATCTTTCTCGGTTGTTGCTGAGCAGGCACCGAGATGCACAACCGCCGAAACACCCTTTATCTGCGGCAGAACAGGGAGAAAATCCGCTTTGTTGAAATATTCAATGTAGCGTTTGTTGACAAGATTTCTCCATTTTTCAGTCGAAGCAATGTTGTCTACAACGATTACGTCATCGCATCCTGCGTTGTTGAGTGCGCGCAGCATGCAGCTGCCTATAAATCCAGCGCCGCCTGTTAATATAATTTTCATTGCAGTACCTCCGCAAATTTTGATTTACTGCTGCAGATATTTTAATCTCTTCCGAACAAATCTCTTGAATACAATTTCTCTTTTACGTCGTCAAGGCAGGCATCCGAACGGTTGGCAATTATTACGCCTGCCAAGCGTTTGA
>JAUNNW010000046.1:0-7998 GCA_030531285.1 Synergistaceae bacterium
TGAAAAAGCAGGAAGAGGAATAGATGGGCAGAATAACCGAGTGGCAGAGCTGGGAAGAGTACCGCAGCAGTGAACAATGGTCTGTTTCGTTGCCTAAGGGAGGAAAGCTTCCTTGGGCAATGTTTTATCCGGCAGACTATTCCATCGGTTCTGCCAATCTGGGTTATCAGTACGTGTTCCGTATGCTCAGAGAAAATGGAATTGCCGCGGAGCGTTTTTTTGAATCACCTGTCCCTTACCGTTCTGTTGACGGAGATACGCTGCTTGAACGCTTTCCGGTTATCAGCGCGAGCATAGCGTACGAACCTGACGTTGAGAATTTTTTTCAATGGCTGCACAGCGCAAATATACCGCTGAATCCTTTTGAAAGAAAAGAAAACGATTATCCGGTAATTATTGTAGGCGGGGCTGTAACCTATATAAATCCGTTGCTCGTTTCGTCGGCGGCAGATGCGGTTATACTTGGGGACGGACTGGATATAATGCCGGAAATTATCAATGCCGTAAAGGAATACGATGAAGATAAGGACAGGGAAAAACTCTGGAAAAAACTCTCTGACATGGACTTCGTGTTTGTTCCGCCGCTGGAAGCAACAGACGGCAGGATTTCCGCTAAAAAGAAAATCGGCAGGGAGCAGCTGATTGACGGAAATCATCCGATGCATAGCAGCTGGATTACGGAAAAGGGCGCTTTCGGCAGCACTCTTCTGCTTGAACTGCAGAGAGGCTGCATCAGAAAATGCAGCTATTGTACGCTGCCATCCTGTTTTGGGAAGGCAAGATTCAGAGAATTTTCCCTGCTTGAAGAAAGTTTTGAAAATTTATGCCGAAAACTTGAATTTGACCGGGTGGGGCTTATTACACCGGAAGCAGGGGATTATCCTGATATAGACAAAATTCTTGATATGCTGCATAAAAACGGCAAGTCAGTGTCTTTTGCTTCGCTGAGAATAGACAGACTTAACGGAAAAATGCTTGAAGCACTGTCCTCAGGCGGAAGATACAGTATAACCGTAGCACCCGAGACCGGAAACGAGAAACTCAGAGTGTCATGCGGGAAAAAATTCAGCAACGCCCTTGTTGTTGAAAAGCTGAAGATGGCGGCGGAATACGGCATAAACAGTGTAAAACTGTATTTCATGATTGGATTGCCGTGTGAAACCGACGATGACGTGAAAAGTATAGCGGGGTTATGCGCGGAAATTATTGAAGCGACCGGACAAAGTCTTGTGATTTCTGCCGGAGCGTTTATTCCGAAGCCGTGGACAAAATGGCAGAAAGAAGCGTTTATAGGAGCGGCTGAAATAAAGAGACGTTACAAACTGCTTACGGCGGAAGTCAGGAAAATAAAGAAAAAGACTCCGAAACTCAGACTGACCAGCGCCAAAGAGGCGGAGACGGAGTTTGTACTTGCGTGGGCAGGCTGTACGGAAAGCAGA
This sequence comes from Synergistaceae bacterium, assembly GCA_030531285.1. Lineage (GTDB taxonomy): Bacteria > Synergistota > Synergistia > Synergistales > Synergistaceae > Equadaptatus. The sequence goes on from JAUNNW010000046.1 coordinate 1,440, forward strand.
ATGCTTGCTGACGACATTGAAAAATATGGGAAAAGAAAATTTAAATGCTCTGACAGGGAGAGAACCCTGCGCGAACTCGGGCAGTTTGCATAACATAAGGGGTGTAAGCGGTGATTTCAAGAAAAGACAAAACATTGCAGAACGGTAAAACGATGATTACCTTCGGACAATTCATTCTTCCGCTGGCAGTCTTTGTAGCTTTGGCTCTGCTGTTTTTCAGCATAAAGCTCTTCTTCTATTCTCCTACGGAAATCCGCACGGAAGATATTGCAGAACAGGAAGACCGTCAGATCACGCAGATTATCCGCAAAAGAACGGAAAAACGAACCGCGGCGCAGGAAGAAACACTTAAAAAACCTGAAACTCCGGCAGAGAAGGCAGAGACGAACCCTAAAAAGACCAAAATCCAAGAAGAAATCGGGCATGTTTCGATAGCCTCTGCACGTCCTGTTAAATCGGCTTCAAAGGCTGTTTCCGCAGAGAAAACAGCAGTGGAAAAAATGTTTGAAAACGCTCAGCCGCAAAGCAAAACAAAGAAAACGGAAAATGCCGGAACGAAAAGTAAACCTGCAGAGCAGAAAAAGAGCGTGAAGACGGTTGTCAAAGAACAGCCTGTCTCCAAAACGGAGCAGAGGACAGCAGTTAAACAGGAACAAAAAATTGTTGTGAAAACAGAGCAGAAAGCAGTTCAGAAAAAAGAAACAAAAACTGCTTTGAACACTGTGCAAAAAACTGAGCCAAAGACAGACAAAGAGGAAACCAAGGGAGCGGCGAAGCGCTATGATGTCCAAATTGGCGTTTTTTCTGACAAAAAGAATGCGGAGCAGTATGTCCAAACGCTGAAAAAACAGGGATACACGGCGTATGCTGCGGAGGATACAGTGAACTCTGCACTGTGCTGCAAAGTGCGTGTGAAAGGATCAGCAAACCGAGAGGAAACGAAAAAATTGTCTGATGAGCTGAAAAGCAAGGGATACGAAGTATATACGGTGGAAATTCAGTAGCGTATTTTCCACGAATGAGTATGCTTCAAATGCAGACTAAATGTTTGGGGGCTTGATTGCATGGAAAACAGCCAGGTTAAAAAATGCGTAATCATAACGGGAATGTCCGGAGGAGGAAAATCATCCGCACTGACGGTTTTTGAGGACCAGGGGTACTATGCAATAGACAATCTTCCGCCGACCCTGCTTCCGCAGCTTATCGGAGTGCTTGAAAACAACCAGTCAGCAGTTATCTGCGGGGTGGCGGCGGTTGTTGACGTGCGCGAGGAAAAACTGCTTGACGATCTGCACAAGGTTGTTGACGTGCTCAGAAACGAAATGGAAGAATTAAAAATTATCTACGTGGATGCTGCTGATTCGACTCTTGTAAGACGTTTTGAAACAACGCGGCGCAGACATCCGCTTTCGGAAAATTCTACGCTGCTTGAAAGTATAGCCGCGGAACGAACCCTGCTTGCCGATATAAAGAAAAGCGCCGATGCGGTTATAGATACTTCCGAGCTGACAACCGGCGATTTCAAAAACAAACTGCTGGATATCGCGGGCGTTGCGCGTGAGAAAACCGTTGTCCTTCTCAGCTCGTTCGGTTTTAAAAACGGGATACCGCAGGATGCTGACTACGTTATAGACGTCCGTTTTCTCCCGAATCCGAACTACGTTCCCGAACTTCATGACCTTTCGGGACGCGATGCGGAAGTGAAAGAATATTTTTCAAAATACGGAGATTTTGCTGTATTTATAGACAAGGCTCTGGAAATGCTTTCTTTCGTGGTTTCGGTTTACGGAAACACCGGTAAAAGACATCTGCATATTGCAATTGGCTGTACAGGCGGAAGGCACCGCTCTGTCGCAGTCTGCGAGAGACTGGCTGAAAATCTTGCGCTGGGAGGCAATAAAGTGGTGGTTAATCACAGGGATATCAACAAGGAGAATTTGTGGTAATGTCTGCATTTGTATGCGGATTTCTTCTTGCCCTGCTGCTTGCAAGCCTCGCCGCGTGTCTTTCCCGCGGCAGGATAAAAAAAATGCTGCTCGGAAAAGCCAAAATTATTGGAAACGCAATAGGTGCGGATTTTGCCGCAATGCCGGACATAGTCACCATAGGCGGGGGAACAGGCCTTTCTACGCTTCTGTCAGGACTTAAAGCCTACACAAGAAACATAACGGCGGTCGTCGCCGTTACCGATGAAGGCGGGAGTTCGGGAAGACTGCGCAGTGAATGGGGAATGCTGCCTCCGGGTGATATACGCAACTGCATCGTTGCCCTCGCGGAAAACGACAGTTCGCTGAATGCGCTTCTGAACTACCGTTTTGACAAAGGCGAACTGCAGGGGCACAGCCTGGGCAATTTAATGCTGCTTGCGGCTACGGAGCTGAAAGGCGATTTTCAGCGCGCCGTTGAGGAGCTTAACAAACTGCTTGCTATAAGGGGCAGGGTTCTGCCGGTTACTACGGAGAATATTAAACTCAAGGGCATTGCGCAAGGCGGCGAAGAGCTGAGCGGGGAACTTGAAATTTCAAACAGCGGAAGCCGTCTGCAAAAGCTTTGGATTGAACCTTCGTCTGCAAAGCCTGTCGAAGCGGTTAAAGATGCAATCAAAAACGCCGATATTATAGTTCTTGGCCCGGGAAGCCTTTTTACAAGCGTAATGCCGAATCTCCTGCTTAAAGAAATTGTTGAGCTGCTGCATGAAACAAAGGCACCGGTTGTTTACGTCGCAAACCTTGTTACGCAGCCCAAAGAAACTGAAGGCATGAATATTCTGGCACATATTGACTGGATTGCGGGGGTTACAGGCTCTGTTCCGAATTATCTGCTTGCAAACCAGGCGCCGGTGCCCGGGGAATTCCTGAAACGTTACGGGAAGATAGGGTCTGAGCCGCTATATCTTTCGGCAAAAGAGGAAAAATATCTCAGTTCGCTGGGTACAAAAATTATCTACGGCAATTATGTTGCTGTCAAAGACGGAAAATATCTGAGGCACAACGCGCAGAATCTTGCAGAGACAATTATGCTGCTTGCCAGGGAGTATAAAGAGCGTAAAGGCGACTGATGAACAGTCTAAACAAGGATTTATGGTATGAATGGAGCAGCGTGAAAGCCTGCAGACCGTACGAAGACGAAATGTACGGCATACTCTGCGGTCTGCCGCAGACAGAAATGACGGAAGGCGCGATGTTTCAGACTGCCAGACTTTTTGTTTACAGAAGGCTGCTTGCGCTGTGGGGGAAAATCGCAGTTGCGGACAGAAGTCTATTTATAGACGACATCAAGCTTGTTTCGAGTCAGCAGAACGGAAAAATATTTTTCTTCGTGCACGGACGTGCGGTTGAAAAAATATGCGACGGTGCGTCAGGGTTTGATGCCGGCAGAAAACGTTTCTGGTCATGGGGACGCGGTTTCTTCGGAAGTACGGGTTCCCTGTACATTCCGAAAACGGGCTATTATCTTGTAATGCGTTTTCCGCAGAACGGACATGACGAAGAGATGCTTGAGCTTCTGCGGCTGGCAAAAATAAATGCATCCGTGCGGACGAAAAACAGCAATACGGAAATTATCCTCAGGGACAGAGAGCAGATTGTTGATTTTATCGTATGGACGGGCTGCGTGAACACGGTTCTTGCTCTCGAAGATAAATCGATAATGCGCGAAACGCAGAACGTGCAGAACAGAATGATGAACTGCGACATGGCAAACATAGGCAAAACCGCTCAAACCGCGGCAAAACAGCTGCAGCTGATAAAACGGCTTGAAGAAGAAGACGCCTTCGGAAAATTTCCGGAAGCGCTTAAAGAGCTGATTGGGCTTAGGAAAGAATATCCGGAAGCAACTTTATGCGAACTTGGCAAAAAATTATCACGACCAATCGGCAAAAGTACGGTAGAATATAGGTGGAAGAAAATCTATAAACTGGCTTCTCAAATCTTGAAGGGAGAGGGTACCAATGTACTTAGGGAAGGTTGACGTCAACACCTACGAAAAAGGGGCGGGAAGGGAATTTCTCGTTTCCAACGGACTTGGAAGCTACGGCTTCTCAACGGTCATAGGAGCAAATACCAGGAGGGAGCACGGGCTTCTGGTCGTAAGACCTACGGGTGAAGTACGTCACTCCGTGCTGGTAAGCAAAGTTGAAGAAACGGTTCTGTCAAACGGCAAGAAATATCAGCTCTCCACAAACCGTTACAAAGACCTCGTCTATCCGGACGGATTCCGCTACATACAGGAATATAAGGGTAATCCGTTCCCGAACATGCTTTTTGTCATTCACGGGACGTTTATTAAAAAATCAATATTTATGCCGCAGGGTGAAACCTGTACGGTAATCCGTTACGAAGCAGTATCAGCACCGCAGAAAATCCAGCTTGAACTGCGTCCCCTTTTTGCGCACAGGCTTAACTGCGAAATACGTTCGGAATACAAACAGAACGATTTCGCAGTTGCGACAAGCGGCGGACAGACGATTAAAGCTGAAGGCTACGGGCTGTCAAGTTTCTGTACTGCCACAAAAGGCAAATGGGAAATAAAGCCTCTTTGGTTTGAAAACGTTATGTACGAGCAGGACGACGTTCAGAACGTGTCGGGCGACAGTCTCTGGGCGCCCGGAGTTCTCACCCTCGAAATGAACGAAGGAGACGTTGCGTTCATGGTTCTTTCCGGAGAAGACAGACACTACACTCCGGAACAACTTGAAGAATTTTTCCGCAGTGAGACGGAACGTTACTCCGAACTGTTAAAAAAAGCCAGTTTTGAACCTTCTAATACGGCGGCATGTGACATGATAGTTGCCGCATATCACCTTATAGATAACAAGGAAGACAAACCGGCTAAAATTTATTCGGGCTATCCCTCAACTGAGCGCAGGTCAAGGGATACTTTCGTTGCGCTTCCCGGGCTTGCGCTTGCCACGGGCAGGGCGGACATAGTCGAATCCGCGCTTCACAACTGGCTCAAAAAATGCCGCGAAAACGACACGGTAATGCCCGAACGCATCGCCGAAGACGGACAGCTTGCGACCGCAGGCGCCGACAACGGTCTCTGGTTTGTCTATGCCGCAGAGAAATACCTTAAAGGCACAAAAGACGCAGAAATAGCAAGAGGCGTTATGGATATAGTTGACCGTTACATGCAGGGCATTGAACTGCTTGACCTTACGGTCGAAAAAGGCGCATTTCTCAGCGTCAACAGCGAAAATCCGGCGCGCCACTGGATGAACTCTGTCGTTTCCGGAAAGAACGTTGTTACGAGAAAGGGCTGCCTTGTGGAGCTTAACGCTCTCTGGTACAACGCTCTCAGAACGGCTGAAAAATGCGCGGCAGAACTCGGAGATTCTGCGGCAGAAAAGAAATACGCCGATACTGCTGATAAATTCAAAGCAGAATTTGAAAAAATGTTCTGGGACGATGCGCACGGATGTCTCTGTGACTGGATACTTGCAGACGGTTCCGAAAAGAGCTCAAGTGTACGCCCCAACCAGATTCTTGCGGCATCGCTTCCTTATGCGGCGCTTTCCGAAGAAGCCGTCAAGAAAATTATCCGCGTATGCTGGGATGCCCTTTACACGACCTACGGACTTCGTACACTTGACCCGAAGGACGACAAATTCAAAGGCCGCGCCGAAGGCAGCGAAGAAACTCTCAACAAGGCGCGTTACCGCGGAACTGCATGGACATGGCTTCTTGGACAGTTCATTACGGCATATACAAAGGCATATCCGGAAAACAAGCGCGTTGCGTGGATGTTTATACGCCCGTTCAGTTCGCATCTCCGTCATGGCGGTCTTGGCTGCGTAGCGGAATTCTTTGACGGCACAATGCCTTACAAACCGCACGGAGACGTTCTGAACGCAATGGCTCATGGTGAAATGCTCAGGGTTCTCTACGAGAATCTTGAAAACAAATAAAGCAGCAAAAGCTTCAAATTAACCGGACATTTTGTCCAAAGACAAAACGGGGAGTGATACGGCAATGACAAAGTACAGAGTTGCAATCAATGGTTTCGGACGCATCGGTCGTCTTACGACCAGAGCTTTCTTCACAAACGGCAAAGAAAACAATTTTGAAATTGTGGCGATCAACGACTTGACACCGCCTGAAACGCTTGCGTATCTGCTGAAATACGACTCAACCTTCAGAAGGTTTCAGGGCGACGTCCGGCTTGACGGAGACACGCTTATTGTCAACGGACAGAGAATCAAGGCAGTTGCGGAGCCGGATCCTGCGAAGCTTCCGTGGAAGGAAATGGGCGTTGACCTCGTTATAGAGTCAACCGGACGTTTTACAGACGCCGACAAAGCGAAGGCTCACATTGAAGCAGGAGCGAAAAAAGTTATCATCTCCGCGCCTGCAAAGAACGAAGATGCAACAATAGTTATGGGCGTCAACGAGAAAATATACGACCCCGCGAAACACAGCATCGTTTCAAACGCCTCCTGCACGACGAACTGCCTTGCCCCTGTATGCAAGGTGCTTCAGGAGAGATTCGGTATTGTCAAAGGTCTTATGAACACAATTCATTCATATACCAACGACCAGGCAATTCTTGACATACCGCGCCC
>JAUNNW010000046.1:8098-9646 GCA_030531285.1 Synergistaceae bacterium
TGAACACAATTCATTCATATACCAACGACCAGGCAATTCTTGACATACCGCGCCCGAAAATCGTCCGCGGACGTGCGGCAGCATTGTCAATAGTCCCGACAACGACGGGGGCGGCCAAAGCCATTTCTCTCGTAATGCCTGAACTCAAAGGCAAACTCAATGGCTTTGCGCTCCGTGTTCCGACGCCGGACGTTTCCGTCGTAGACCTAACAGCCGTACTTGAGAAACCGGCAACGGTCGAAGAAATCAACGCTGCGATGAAAGAATACTCGGAAGGCGAACTCAAGGGCATACTCGGCTATGCCGAAAAGGATACTGTTTCGATGGACTTCTGCGGAGATGCCAACTCATCGGTGTTTGCGCCCGAGCATACCTACGTTATAGGCGACATGATAAAAATCCTGTCATGGTATGACAACGAATGGGCATACAGCAACAGAGTAGTTGACCTTGCGGATTACATTCTTTCAAAAGGAGTCTAAATTATGCGGCTGAAAACCTTCGCGCCGTCAGACGTGGCAGGAAAGAAGGTCCTTGTCAGAGTAGATTTCAACGTTCCTATGCAGGACGGGCAGGTAACCGACGTTACGCGCCTTGAATCTCACATTCCGACGATTAAAGCGCTTATGGATATGGGCGCAAGAGTTTCCCTGCTTTCGCATTTCGGAAGGCCTAAAGGCGTTGCAGATCCAAAATGCTCGCTGAAGCCTGTCGGCGAAAAGTTTGCCGAAATTTCAGGCTTTAAAGTCCGTTTTGTGCGCGACTGCACAGGTCCCCTTGTTGAAGACGCTGTTGCCGCCCAGATTGACGAAATACTCATGCTTGAAAACGTGCGTTTCCATGCCGATGAAAGCAAGAATTCACCGGAATTCGCGCGCAAGCTTGCGGGGCCGTTCTGCGCCTACGTAATGGACGCTTTCAGCGTTGCACACAGGGCACACACGTCAACGAGAGCACTTACGGAAATACTTCCCTCCTTTGCAGGACATTTGATGGCAAAAGAGATAACGATGCTTTCCGCGCCCTGCGAAAATCCTGAGAAGCCTTACGTGCTGATTCTCGGAGGCTCGAAAGTTTCCGACAAAATAGGCGTGGTTGAGAATATGCTTGACAAGGCGGATTATGTCCTCGTTGGCGGAGGAATGGCATTTACATTTATGAAAGCGCTTGGCTATGAAATAGGCAGATCGCTCTGCGAGCCGGAAAAACTTGGCTTTGCCGCAGAAATGCTTCGCAAGGCTGAAAAACTCGGCGTGAAAATAGTTCTCCCGAAGGATTTTATCTTTGCGGACGAATTCAGGGCCGACTCACCTTATGTCACGGTTGATGCTGACAATATGCCGGCAAACAAGATAGGCTTGGATATAGGTCCAAAAACTGTTGAGGAGTTCACGAAGATAATACACAACGCAAAAACGGTGCTTTGGAACGGCCCTATGGGAGTTTTTGAAATGCCGGCTTTTGCTGAAGGAACGCGTTTGGTGGCAAAGGCGATAGCCGAAGCGACGGAAAAAGGCGCTTTGACAATAGCCGGAGGCGGGGATTCGG
>JAUNNW010000047.1 GCA_030531285.1 Synergistaceae bacterium
TTGCCCGCGGAAACCGCGCAGAGGATATAGCCGCCGCTGAGGCGAACGTAAAACGTCTTGCCGCAGAGGTCGAGCGTGCGAAAACAGGACTCTCGTACAAGGAATTCCGTTCGCCTGTTGACGGTGTCGTGCTTACGAAAAATTACGAGGAAGGTGACGTCATAGCGGCAGGTTCGCCGCTTGCGACTGTCGGCAGAAACGACAAATGCTGGGTTAAAATTTACATTCCTTCATCACAGCTCGGTCTTGTGCGAGTCGGACAGACGGCGGACGTAACGATTGATGCGTATCCTGACTGTATTTTCCTCGGCAAAGTAACAAAGGTCAACGACCAGGCGGAATACAACCCAAGACTGTCGCTTACGCAGAATGAGCGCTCCAATATGGTGTTTTGGGTTAAAGTTGCGCTTGACAATCAGGAAGGCGTTCTGAAGCCGGGCATGCCTGCGGACGTGAAACTGAACAACGACTAAAATGCCGCTTTCGGAAGAAATAGCCCTCAGTTACGAACACGTTACCAAAAAATTCGGCAGCATTACGGCGCTGTCTGACGTGAGTTTTGAAATACGCCGCGGAGAAATCTTCGGTCTTATAAGTCCTGACGGCTCCGGTAAAACAACGCTTATTCGTATAGCTATGGGGATTATCAATCCTGACGAAGGCGAATGCAAACTTCTCGGCAGCACGGACAGAAAAAAAGCGCGCAGCCACGCAGGCTACGTGTCACAGCGTTTCGGGCTTTATCCTGATTTGACCGTCATTGAGAATGCGCTTCTTTTCGGTTCGCTTTACGGCGCTGCGCAGGAAAGGACGCTTGAAAAGGCAGAAGAAATTCTTGCCCGCACCGGGTTGCTTCCGTTTAAGGACAGGCTTGCCGCCAAGCTTTCCGGCGGTATGAAGCAGAAGCTTGCCCTTGCCACGGGACTGCTCCATACTCCGAAGATCCTGTTTCTTGACGAACCGACTACCGGCGTCGACCCCGTAGCGCGTCGCGAGTTTTGGGCGATGCTTTACGAACTCAACGCTTCGGAGGGGCTTACCATAGTTGTTTCTACACCATATATGGACGAAGCCGCGCTTTGTTCGAGAAAAATGTTTTTAAGCAAGGGGCAGCTGCTTGACATAGGAACGACTGAGGAGCTTGTTTCGCGTTATCCGCACCGCATTTTCAAGCTCGAATACGCGGACAGGCGGGCAAAACCGGCACTGCTTGCGTGCGGCGGCGTTGTTGACGCGAATATGTTCGGTTCAAATTATCATATTGCGGTCAGCGATGCGGAAGCGGCGCAAAATTCAATAAAACGTCACTTTGAGGCAAAAGGCGCTGTGTTCCCGGGCATGACGGAGCTTACGCCTGCCCTTGAGGATCTGTTTGTCGCATTTGCCGGCGGAGACGGTGAGAAATGAGCAGAGTAGTTATAGAAACTAAAAACATGACTAAAAAATTCGGCTCCTTTACCGCCGTTGACAACGTTTCTATGCAGATTGAAGAGGGAACGATATACGGCTTCCTCGGACCGAACGGAAGCGGCAAAACGACAACGATGAAGGTGCTGTGCGGACTGCTTGCCGCTACCTCGGGCGAAGGGCTTGTACTCGGAATGAACCTTGCCCGCTCGTCGCAGGAGATTAAAAACCAGGTCGGCTACATGTCGCAGAAATTCAGCCTCTATCCTGACCTTACTGCGAGAGAAAATCTTGAATTTTACGCCGGACTTTACGGCCTCAGCGAAGAAGAAAAAGCAGTACGTATTCCTGAAATGCTTGAACTGGCAGGTCTGACAGGCAGAGAAGACACGATGACTTCGGTGCTGACGGGCGGCTGGCGGCAGAGACTTGCGCTTGGCTGCGCGATAGTTCATAAACCGAAAATCCTGTTCCTTGACGAACCGACAAGCGGTGTTGACCCGAAAGCGAGAAGACTTTTCTGGGACATTATCTACGGACTCTCCGCGGACGGAACGACGATAATGGTTACGACGCATTTTATGGACGAAGCGGAGCACTGTGACAAAGTAGCGTTCATATATTTCGGAAAGCTTATTGCAGACGACATTCCTGCCGCGCTCAAGAAAAAAATCCCGGGCAGACTGTACGAAATTCAGGCGTCAAGCGGCATGGAGTTGCTTGCGGAAATACAGGACGGCGCGCTCGGAATACCGCTTATAGATTCATATTTCTACGGTGATAAGCTGCATGTCATTATTGAAGGAGACAGAGAACTTAAACGCGAAGGGCTTTTGTCCGACGCGGAGATTGAAGAAATAGAACCGTCTATGGAGGACGTCTTTGCCTATCTCGTCAAGTCTGAATCGGGCAAGGCGATGGAAGGCGGAAGAATTTCAGGTGCCGGCAGTTCACAGATAAAAAGCCGAGCCAGGGAGGCAAAAGCATGAAAAACAGCAGATTGAGAGCGCTTGTCGTAAAGGAATTCAAACAGACGCTGCGCGACAAAATAACGCTTGCCATACTTCTTGTAATGCCGATTGTTGAGCTGTTTATTATCGGTTTTGCCGTGAACATGGATATTAAGCACGTATGGACGGCTGTTTTTGACCAGTCGCGCTCGCAGGACAGCCGCGAAATGATACGCTCCTTTACCTCCAGTAACTATTTTGACATAAAGCTTTACGCAAACTCCGTTAACGAGGTCAATGAAGCCGTGCAGGCAGGTTATGCAAAAATAGGAGTGATTATTCCGTCTGACTACGCGTCGAAAATACACGGCGGCAGAAACACGAAGCTGCAGGTGATAGTTGATGCCACGGACAGCCTTTCGGCAAACTCCGCAATGGCTGCCGCGCAGACTCTCGGCATACTGAAATCAAACGAACTGCTGAGACAGCAGGCAATGCGGCACGGGATCAACCTCAGCGGACAACTTGTTGAAATGAGGACAAAGCTGTGGTACAACCCAGACTTTGTAACGTCATGGTACATGATTCCGGGCATTATGGGGCTTCTGCTGAGCATTTCGCTGATTACCCTTATGGGAATGGCGATAGTCCGCGAGGCGGAACAGGGCACGCTTGAACAGCTGCTTGTAACGCCTATGCAGGCATGGGAGCTTCTGCTCTCCAAAATATGCCCGTACATTATCATAGGGTACCTTCAGATTGTGCTTTCTCTCGTAATAGGAATGATATTTTTTGACATGCCTTTTGTCGGAAGCCTGCCGCTCTTTATGCTGCTGACCTTCTTCTATGTCGTTTCCGACCTTGCTTTTGGCATAATGATTTCAACTTTCTCGGACAACCAGCTTCAGGCATTACAGCTTTCAACCTTTATAATACTGCCGAGCGTTATGCTCTCCGGCTTTATATTCCCGATTGAATCTATGCCGAAATTTTTCCAGTTCCTGAGCTGGACGTTTCCTGTAACCTTCTACAACGACCTTGCGCGGCAGATAATACTCAAGGGCGGCGGAATGGAATACGTGTGGGACGACGTAGTCGCGCTCTGTATATTTATTGCGGTCGTCTTTACGTCAAGCGTCGTTAAATTCAAAAAGAAATTCGTGCCGTAGGTCGTTAGTCCGGCATAAACGAAGCCATACAGAGGTGAACACGATGAATAAATTCAGAAAAATAATTTTGGGAGCTCTGCTGACGGCTGTATGCACGTCGTCCGCCTGTGCGGCTGACTGCGAAAATCTTAGGCAGCTGCTTCTGCTTGCGGATAAAAACAACCCGCTGATTTTTGCCCAGCAACAGAAAGTCAGAATGGCGGAAGCCGCAGTTAACGAACAGACGGCGAAAATGCTGCCGAAACTGACAGGAGTCTATGCCGCTCTGTGGAATGAAAATCCGCTGTTTGACGTGTCTCCTGCGCTTGCCCCGTTGTACGGTGTCCTGAAAATACAGCCGCCTGCGATGAATAACCCGCTTGCGGAAAAGAACGTTTTTCTTTCTGCAGCGCTGCTTACGCAGAGCATCTATTCCGGCGGTTCGCATCAGGCAGTCCGTGCGGCGGCAAAGCTTGCCAGAGACGCCGCGAAAGCTGAGGCAGTGCGCGTAACTCAGACGGTTGAAAATTCCGTCCGCTTGACCTATTACACCTACAAACGCGCTGAAGCGAAAGAAAAGGTGGCGGAGGAAGCGGTAAAACTTACCAATGATCATCTTGCGCAGGCAGAAAAGCTGTTTGCCGGCGGAGTTGTTTCAAAAGCTGACGTGCTCCGCGCAAAAGTAGCCGTTTCTGACGCGGAGCTGAAGCTCATTAGGGCTAAAAACGGCATGGAACTTGCTAAAACCGCACTTGAAAGGGCAGTCGGCACAGAAGTTCAGGAAACGCTGCTTGCAGGAGACGCCGGTGCCGAAAACGCCGGCGAGAGCTTAACGGCAGACGAAGATCTTGCGTTTCAGAACCGCGCCGAACTCAAAATGTACGATTTTTACAGCAGACAAGCGGCAAAAATTGCAAGAGCCCATCAGGGCGAACTGCTGCCGCAGATACTCGGCTTCGGACTTGTTACCAATCTGGACAACAAGGGCTGGCCGCAGAACGATACTGACTGGCACGTAGGGCTTGCAGCTGCGTGGAAACTGTTTGACAGCGGCGAAGCCCATGCGAGAACAGAACAGGCAAGAAGTCGCTCGAAAGAGTTTCTTTACAGACTTGAAGACAAGAAAAACGAAATCAGAATGGAAGTGCGGCAGGCTGCGCTTAACCTCAAAGAAGCCAAAGCCCGCCTTGACGTTTCAAATCGTCAGCTGACGCAGGCAGAAGAAGATTACAGAATTGCGTTGCTGCGATACAAAGAAAGCATAGGTACGAATCTTGACATGCTGGATGCGCGGCTTGCGCTGACGGACAGCAAAACGAACGTTGTGGACGCAAAATACGACATAGCGCTGGCTGAGGCAAACTTGCAGTTTGCAATAGGAAAATAGAATTCTTATAGTCATTGGTTTTTAAAAGCGAAGCGAACAGAGGCAGATTTATGCGTTGTCCGGTATGCGGTGCGGGTGAAACAAGAGTCATAGAAACAAGAAGCAGCGAAGACGGTACGGTGAACCGCCGGCGCAGAGTTTGCCCTGAATGCGAGGCGCGTTTTACCACGTTCGAAAGAATTGAAGAAAAGGAATATCTGTGGGTTGTCAAAAAAGACGGCACGCGGCAGGCGTTTGACAGACAGAAACTTCTGCGCGGAATGCAGCACGCCTGCGAAAAACTGAACATAGACCTGAACGTGCTCGAAGAAGCCGTTTCCGAAATTGAGCGCAAGGTTCGTGCGACAGGACAGGGAGAAATCGCCTCATCGCAGCTTGGTGATATGGTTGCCGAAAAATTGCACCGCATCCACAAGGTTGCGTACGTCCGTTTTGCTTCCGTCTACAAGGAATTTACCGATGTGGAGAACTTTGCGGAAGAAATACTGCACCTTCTTGAAGAAAAGGAGCATAAAAGAAATGACTGATTCTTCGGAACGTTATTTAAGGCAGGAAAGACTATTCAATTTTCGCGAATCTACAGACGTTGTGCTTATGGTTGATGCTCTCGGTCAGGGCGAAAGCTATGAGTGGGATCCAACGCGCATAAGAGATGCGCTCATAATAGAGGCGGGAGTTGAACCGTCCACAGCCGAAGAAATCTCCATGGAAATAGAAGACGATCTGCTCAGTCACGGCAGACAGCGCGTCAATACGGCAATAATACGCGAGCTTGTCAACGTAAAACTGTTCCAGCGCGGACTTGACGCAAAGCTGACTGACCACCGCAGAATAGGCATACCGCTTCACGATCTCGAACAGATGCTGTTTTGTAAAAACAGGGAAAATTCCGCCTCGGGCTACACTCCGGAATCCGTCAATCACACGGTGGCTGAAACCGTCATAAAAGAATACGCACTGTCAAAAATCTTTACGCAAGAGGTCGCGGAAGCGCACCTCAAAGGCGATATTCATTTGCACGACCTCGGAATGGCAAACCGTCCGTACTCATCGCTGCAAAGCGCGGCATACGTTGCGAGAAACGGGCTCCGCTTCCCCGGAGCGGTATGCAGCGCGGCGCCGGCAAAACACGCCGATGTTCTGCTTGCACACCTTGTAACAATGACGACGCTTCTGCAGAACAGTTTCGCAGGTGCCTTGGCATGGGATGCCGTGAACGTGGTTTTTGCGCCGTATCTCGACGGTCTGAGCGACGCTGAAATACGCCAGCTTGCGCAAACGATGCTGTTTGAATTTGACAGGCTTGCAAGCGGCAGGGGAACAGCGGTTTTTACAAGCCTTGACCTTTATTTTGATGTGCCGAAACATCTTTCAGACGCGCCGGCGACAGGCGCCGGCGGACAATATACCGGTAAAAATTATTCCGAATACGCTCAAGACGCACGGAAATTCCTTCGCGCCTTGCTTGAAATATACAAGGAAGGCTGCGGCGAAGGACAGCCGTTCTTCTTCCCTAAAGCGCTGCTGCACGTTACAAAAGAAACGATTGAAACGCAGGACAAAGAGCTTCTGTTGCTCGCCTGCGAAGCTGCGGCGGAAAAAGGCAGCGTGCAATTTGTGTTTGATAAAGAGTTTATTACACTCGGCGAATGTTACCGGCTGGACGAATTCAGCGAACTGCCGTCGAAACTGCGCCGGTGCGTGATGCAGAATGTAACGGTTAATCTCCCGCGCGCGGCATACAAAGCGGACGGCAGCATTGACTCCCTGCTTGAAATCCTCTCCGGAGAACTGGAACTTGCCGCGAAAGCCCACATACAAAAAAGAGATTTTATTAAAAAACTGCTTGCCTACGGAGTGGAAGGCCCGCTTGGGGCGCTCGTCCACTCAAACGACGATGCGCCGTACCTCAGGCTTGAAAAAGCTGAATATTTAATAGGTCTGCTCGGACTGAACGAAATGATTTCCTGCCTGACGGGAAAAGAACTGCACGAAACTCCCGAAGCGGCACAGCTCGGGCTTGAGATTGTCAGGACACTCGCGAAAAAATGCGCAGAACTCAGCGAAAAATACAACATGAAATTCATGCTTGAACAGACTCCGGCGGAAAGCACAGCTCTGCGCTTTGCCAGGCTTGACCTGAAACAGTACCCGCAGAAAGCTGAAAAAACAGTCAGCGGCGACGTTGCAAAAGGCGCTGTCTACTACACAAACAGCACGCAGCTTGCCGTATCTGCAGACGTCAGCGCTGTTAACAGGATTGAAGCTGAAAGCAAAATGCACCGGCACTTTGCCGGTGCCGTAACCTGCATTTACACCGGAGGAGTACGCAGCAGGGCAGAAACGGTGCTTCAGCTTGTCAGACACGCATTTGAAATCGGATGCTCGCAGCTTGCGCTGAGCCCGTCCTTCACAATATGCGGCGAATGCGGAAGCATATCGCGCGGACTGAACGAATACTGCCTTGCCTGTGAAAGCGAAAAGGTGGACGGCATTGCAAAGATAGCGGGACACTACTCCTACGTTTCGTCCTGGAACGCAGGCAAGCTTGCGGAACTTAAAGACAGAAAACAATACAGAGAACTTAACAGAAATGAAAATTAAAATAGCTGACGAAGCGGCATATTTAACCGCTATATGCGGACTGGCTCTGGCTGTCGCTTTGATAGCCGCCTCCGGATTTGGAGTATCAATGATAGTCGCACCAGCCTACGTCCTAAGCAGAAAATTCACCGCCCTAACCTTCGGACAAACGGAATACATTGTGCAAAGCGGACTATTCATACTGTTCTGTGTACTAATGGGCGGCTTTCGCACCGTATATCTCAGCTCCTTTGTCAACTGCCTTATCTACGGCGCCGTGCTTGACTTTTGGCGTTGTGCCGTACCTGTTCTGAATCCGGCGCTTACACCGCCCGGCAGTCTTCCGCCGCTGCCCAGAATACTGCTCTTTGCGGCAGGTCTGCTGCTTACGGCTGCCTCAGTCTCTGCCTTCTACAACACCTACCTGTACCCTCAGGTCTATGACTTTTTCGTGCGAGGAGTAAGCGGCCGCTTCGGCATAAGACGGCTTAAATTCAAACTTTGCTTTGACCTAACCTGCCTTGGAATTGCATCGGTCCTGACGCTGTGCTTCTTCGGAAAATTCGTCGGGGTCGGCATAGGGACAGTCATAACAGCCTGCTCAATGGGCTTTCTGATAGAATTCTTCTGCGGCATATACAAAAAATGCTTTATTTTTGAGCCGTATTTTAAAGAATTCGCGAAAAAATTTGAACTGCAATAAACAAACGGTGCGAAACACAACAAACTGAAAACAGCGCCGGCGGAGAATATTTCAGCCTGCTGAGTGACGAGTTCAGCCCGTTTATTTTGTGCCGAGACGGAGCAGCACAGCAGAAAATATTTCAGAGAAAAAACAGACAATAAGACAGTAAAGATAAAGAAGATATAGAATACATAAAAAACGGCGTCGGCGAAAATCCTTTCAAACCGGCGCCGTTTAACTTTCAACCTCGCAATTTTCAAGAGCGAAATCAATAAACATACAAATCAGCTCGTTTCGGCTCCGCCCCGTCTGCTCTGCTATAACGTCGATTTTGTCAACCGCTGTTTCCTTAACGCGCAGAGAAAAGACCTTGCAGCCGTCCTCACCCCGTAGCTTTTTGTTCACTACCAGCTTGTGCTCTGCCATTAAATTCACCTCCTGAACAAAGTTTATTGCCTGTTAAAATATTTAGTATGTTTTTCAACAGGTTATATATACACACTATAAAATATGTTGTATAATATGTTACACAATAAGTTACGAAAAGTCATCCGTAAAGTTACGGAGCATTTTTGGACAGCGAGTCCAACACAAGCAGGAAAAAATTGTCTATCATAGACAACGAGGCAGAGAAAAGCACCGCTCCGCGGCGAACAAATATAGGCAATATGCACCAAAATTATATAACGGAGGGAATTGTAATGGGAAAGAACATTGAGAAAGGAAAACGATACAAAAGCGTGTTTGACTATCGTAAAGAAGCTATAGAGAAAAAGATGTATCTTGCAGTTGTGATGCTTGATTATGCAATGATAGAGGATAGACTAACGTCGTTTCTTGAAAATTCTGGAGTTCTGACTAAAGATGAGCACAAACCTAAAAAGGCTTTTTGTGAGGCGCTTGGTATTATCACACGTGAAAATGCTAGACATATTCGCATAAGCGATAAAATTGCTTGGATAAAAACAATGCTTGAGTTACAAGAAACTAAAAATTCTAAAACATTGCCAAACACAAATGTAAATTTACTAATTGAAACTTTGCAGTGTACAGACAAAGAGAGTTTATTGCTGACAATGACCAAATTGCAAACATGGACTGATAAACGTAATAAATTAGTTCATAATCTTATGAATGGAAATATGTCAGTAAACAGCTCTGCCATACAGAAAATGGCAGAGGATGGTTTGATTTGTTTTAGAGCCATTGATAGAGAAATATCAAAATTAAAGCGGTACAATAATCATAACTAAAGGTGAACGAACAATGAAACCCAACACATATTCAATGCTTCACATTCCCGGACTTCTGAAGCAGAAAAAAATTGACGTGGCACGTATTAAACACACCACACGCA
>JAUNNW010000163.1 GCA_030531285.1 Synergistaceae bacterium
CTCGGCAGAGAGGCCGGGCTTTTATTCTCTCACGCATTACGTGATGCGGCTTTAAGCGGCGGTAAGCCCGTTGCTTTTCAGCTAAAGCTTTGAAACACTTCGGTAACGGCACGATTTTTTCGGCGCGGGTTTCAAGGCTGAGACACGAGGCCAATGCTTCCGCAAGGAGGCAGGTTCGCAAGAGACCTGCAAACTTCGGACGAAAACGAACGGACGGCGCAAGCAGCATCTGCGCCCAGCCCAGTAGGAAGTAACACGAAGCGCAACAAAAAACAACAGGGGCAGATTGCCGAAATGTAAATTTCGGCAGTCAAGCCCGCTGTTGAGTGTACCCGAAATTATTTTCGGGCAAATTAAAAAACGGCTTGGGAGATGTTAAAATCTCCCAAGCCGTTTGTGTTCTGATGATGAAATTTTTAATCTGCTGTGTACGGAAGCAATGCAATAATTCTTGCGCGTTTGATTGCTCTCGTAAGCTGGCGCTGATGTTTCGCGCAGGTGCCGGTCACGCGGCGCGGCACTATTTTGCCGCGTTCGGTAACGTAGCGTTTGAGTTTGTCAGCTTCTTTGTAGTCGATGTTTTCAATTTTATCTGCGCAGAAATGACAGACCTTAGGCCTGCGTTTGCGATGTTTGCGGTTGAAACCGCCGTCTTTTACGTCTTTATCCATTATGTTTCACCTCTTCCGGTTACTAGAAAGGTATGTCAACGTCTCCCGAATCTTCCCCACCGCTTTTTTTGATTTCGGAGAAGTCAAGCGGGAACTCGTCGTCAAAACCAGACTCTTCTCTCAGACTGCCCATGTCACTGCTGCCAAAACCGTCCGAAACAGGCACCGAATACTGCTGTGGCTGACTGTAGCCCGAATCTGAGGCAGAATCCTGCCTGCTCGGAGAACCCAGCAGAATGACATTGTCAACGTTTACTTCCGTCACCCAGCGGTGCTGGCCTGTTTTGGGGTCATCAAAATCACGGCTTGTTATACGGCCTTCGACAAAAACAGGACGGCCTTTGCGGAGAAAACGCTCTATGATGTCCGCCGTGTTTCCCCAGGCAACGCAGCTGATAAAGTCAGTGTGTTCCTGAAGCTCGCCGGACGTGCGGTTTTTCCACTGTCTGCCTGTTGCTATCGTAAAACGGGCAACCTTCTGTTTGTTCGGAGTGTAACGCACATCGGGATCTCTTGCAAGATTGCCCATAAGCATTACTTTGTTAAATCCGCGTGTCATGATTATTTCTCCTCCAGATTGACAACCATGTGGCGCAAGACCTGATCTTTCAGGCTAAGGAGACGTTCCATTTCCTTAATCTGTGCAGGATCAAGCTTAAACGTGAACAGGACATAGTAACCCTCGAATTCTTTTTCGATAAGGTAAGCAAATTTCTTTTTGCCCCAGAGGTCAGCTTTCACTTCCTCCGCACCTAATCCGCGCACGATCTCTGCAAGGCTTTCGGTTACGGCGTTAACGTCTTCAACGTCAGCCTTGAGAATTGTTACCATTTCGTATGATCGCACGTCTTTCACCTCCTCCCTTTGGACTCTGGCTTCCCTCACGGGAAGCAGGGAACTGCAGTTGAGTAATATACCACTAAAAAACTCCTTTGGCAATCGCTTTTTTCAGATTTTTACAAAGAATCGGAATTCGGGATTTGCCGGCTTATTTCCCGTGCTTTTTGATTTCTATCCTGTACATTTTTTCGCCCGGCTTAAGCAGATTGTATTTGTCTCTTGCTTCACGCTCCACTGCCGTGCTTGTTTTGGCGTTTTCCAGTTTGCGCTTAAGTTCCAGATTGGTTCTTTCCAGCTTCTCAAGTTCAGTCATTCTTTTGTCCAGCAAATTGTTGAGAACTTTTATTTTGGAAACTTCCGCAGAAAAAGTCGCCGCAATAACAGCGACTATAAAGCTGCTGACCGCAAAAAGCACAACGTAGCGCAGACG
>JAUNNW010000048.1 GCA_030531285.1 Synergistaceae bacterium
ACCGTGCCGTGGTTTTGGCTGGTGTGCAGGGCAAATCCTGATTTCTTCCGTTTCTTCTTCATTCAGGAGCATTTCCAGCGCTATCTGACGAAGATGCACGACCGCTATGAGCCGTTTTGGTTCTTTATACCGATGATTATAGCCGGAGTGCTGCCGTGGACGGCGTTTTTGCCATGTTTTTTGAGCAAAAAGAGCGTGCTGCGTTCGCCGAAGGACGGTGAGCAGCGTGACGCAAACCGTTATCTCATAATTTGGTTTGCTGTTATTTTCCTGTTCTTTTCCGCTTCGGATTCAAAGCTGATTCCCTATATAGTGCCGTGTATTCCCCCGCTTGCGATTCTTATTGCCGCGGAGCTTGACAGGATGGTTTCCGACAAAGAGGCACACGGCTGTCCGGCGCTTGCGCTTGCCCTGACTTCGGGGCTTTTCGGCGCTGCTCTTGTCGTTTATCCGTTTACCGGCGGTTACGTGACGTGGAGCGAGGCATGGAAAGCGGTTCTTTCAGCCGCGCCGTCGCTGATTTTGATGCCGGTTATCGCACGGTGTCAGTTTAAGAAGGGCGGGGACGTTTTCCGCGGAGTGTGTGGTTTAATGCTTTGTTCCGTGATATTTATTTGCGGTATTCAGCAGGTATATGGTATCATTGCACCAACAAGAAGTCTTAAAGATTCTGCCGCCGTTGTCGAAGCTGTGAGACGGGACGGGGATGTCGTTGTGACGTGGGGAGAGGTGCTACAGGGAGTTTCTTTCTACACAAAGCAGCGTGCCATGGTTGTCGGCGGCGAGGGAGAGCTCGCCTACGGCGCAGCTCAGCCTGAAGGTAAGGGCTGGTTTGTGAGCAGGGACGAGTTTAAGGAACTGTGGAAGAAGGGCGGCAGATATATTGTCGTTCTTGAGGACAAGCACGGCGACAGGGTGAAGGAAGTGCTTTATCCCGAGGATCTGGCGGAGGCAAAGGTTGTCCGCGTCAACAAATATACGGTGCTTTACAGAGAGGTCAGGTAAAAATGAGAAAAGATTTTCTGCCGTTTTCAAAGCCGAGCGTTAAGGAGGAGGCAATTGCCGAAGCAGCCGATTCAATCAGAAGCGGCTGGCTTGCAATGGGCCCCAAGACTATAAAATTCGAAGAGGAGTTTGCGGCGTACACCGGCGCAAGCTTTGCTCTTTCCGCCAATTCCGCAACGGCAGGGCTTCACTGCGCGGCAATGGCGCTGGAACTCGGCGCGGGAGACGAGGTTATTACAACGCCGATGACTTTTGCGGCGACCGTGAACGCTGTTCTTTTTACAGGCGCGAAGCCTGTTTTTGCAGATATTGACAGAAATACGCTGAATATTGTTCCTGAAAATATTGAGAAGCTTGTTACGCCGCGCACGAAGGCTGTTATTCCCGTCCATTTTGCCGGTATGCCGTGCGATATGGATAAAATTGAGGCGATTGCGGAGAAGTACAATCTCGCTATTATCGAAGATTCTGCACACGCGCTCGGCGCTGCCTACAAAGGACGCAAAATAGGCGCCGACAGAGGCATGCGCAGACTTTCGGTTTTCAGTTTTCATCCAACGAAGAATATTACGACGGGCGAGGGCGGTATGATCTGCACGCAGGACGAGGATCTTGCGGAGAGGATTCAGGTGCTGCGCCAGAACGGTATGTCAAAAGGCGCGTGGAACCGTTACGCGGCAAAGGGAAATTCAAATTATGACATTCCGTTCCCCGGGCTTAAATACACAATGCTTGACATAAACGCAGCCATCGGTCGTTCGCAGCTGACGCAGGTTGACGAGTTCAACGCGCGCCGTACGGAGATTGTGAATGTCTACAAACGCGAGCTTGCTGACGTGAGGGGCATTATTCTGCCGAAGCCCGCGCCGTGGGAACACACGCACAGCTGGCACATTTTTACGCCGTTTATTGATACCGATGCACTCGGATTTTCGCGCGATGAGTTTATGGCGCGGATGAAGACGCTTAATATAGGCACGGCGCTGCATTATCAGGCACTTCATCTGTTCACCTGCTACGGTGCGGTTACCGGCATGAAGCGCGGCGATCTGCCGGAGGCAGAGTACGTTTCGGACAGAATTGTTTCGCTGCCGCTTTTTCCTGCGATGACGGACGAAGATGTCAGCGATGTTGTCGAAGCGGTTAAGAAAGTTTGCAAGTAGCGCTTACAGAAATGCGCGGCGGTCTTGGAGGTTATCGCATGAAGAACGTTGAGGTTTCAATCGTAATTCCTGTTTATAACGAGGAACAGTCGCTTCCGGCACTTTTCGGCGAACTGTGGCCTGTTGTTGAAGGGCTCGGACGCGTTACAGAGGTTATTTTAGTCAACGACGGAAGCAGGGACGCAACGCTCGGTATGCTGTACGATTTTCAGCAGCAGCACAAGGAGGTGCGCGTGATTGACCTTGGCGCCAATTTCGGTCAGCACATGGCGCTGCTTGCCGGCTTTGAGTACACGCGCGGCAGCAAGATTATCACGCTTGACGCCGACCTTCAGAATCCGCCTGCGGAAATTCCGCGGCTTCTTGCCGAGATGGACAAGGGGCACGATGTTGTCGGTACTTATCGTGTCGGACGTCAGGACCCGTGGTTCAGAAAGTTTGCCTCAAAATGGGTGAACAGAATTACAAACAAGATAGCGAAACTTTCTATTAGGGACTATGGCTGTATGCTCCGCGGTTACGACCGCAGAATAATAGACATTATCAACGTCAGTAAAGAGTCAAGCACGTTTATTCCGGCTCTTGCGCAGAAATTCGCGGTCAATCCGATTGAAATTCCGGTTGCGCACAGAGAACGAGAGTTCGGCGTTTCAAAGTACGGAATTTTCCAGCTTATAAGGCTTAATTTTGATCTTATGACTAATTTTTCTCTTGTGCCTCTGCAGGCGGTTACGATGGCGGGAATGTTTTTTGCGCTGCTTTCAGGGCTTCTGCTGGCGTTTATGTTCGTACGCCGTGTTGTACTTGGTATCGGCACGTGGCAGAGGTTCATAGAACATTCGTTTGAGGCGTTCGGCTTTATGCTGACGGCGATTACGCTCATTTCAGTCGGCGTGCTCGGAGAATACGTCGGAAGAATTTACAAGGAAGTCAGCAAACGTCCGCGTTATTCCGTCCGCAGGGTGTACGAAACGGAGGATGACGAATAATGCGTCCTCGTGTTGTGGTTTTCGCTTACAGCGAGGTCGGCAGCGTATGTCTTAAGCAGCTCTTGAAGCAGGGCGCGAATATTGCGGCAGTCTTTACGCACGAGGATGACCCGAACGAAGAAATTTGGTTTCAGTCGGTAAAACAGGTCGCGCAGGATGCGGGGATTGCCGTGCGTACACCGAAGAAGTTGGACGAAGCGGAACTTGAATATTTCCGTTCGCTTGAGCCTGAACTTGTGCTTTCGATGTATTACCGCGCGATTATTCCGGACGAAGTTCTTGAAGTGCCGCGTCTTGGCGCTTACAATATTCACGGCGCGCTTCTTCCCAAATACAGAGGACGCGCCTGCGTGAACTGGGCGGTGCTGAACGGGGATACTAAAACGGGCTCAACGCTGCACGTTATGACGAGTTTTGCTGACAGAGGCGACATCGTTGACCAGGAAGAAGTTTCAATAGAGTTTGAAGATACAGCGCACGATGTTTTTCTGAAGGTTGTCGAAGCGTCGAGAAAGATAATAGAGCGTCAGCTTCCGGCGCTGGAGGCGGGCACGGCTCCGCGCAGAGCACAGGACGAAAGCCTGGCGACGAAGTTCGGCAGACGCCGTCCGGAGGACGGGGTAATTGACTGGAGCAAAAGCGCTGTTGAGATTTACAATCTTGTCCGCGCCGTTACGCATCCTTTCCCCGGCGCGTTTACGGAGTTTGACGGCAGAAAAATGTTTGTATGGAAAGCGCGTCCTGTTGAGGGCAGCGCTGCTCCGAAGGAAATCGTAAGCAAAAGCCCGTTCCTTATGGGCACGGGAGACGGGCTTCTTGAAATACTGTCCTTCCAGTTTGAGGGCGGGGAAGAAAAGGAGACATTTCAATGAAAATATTTATCACAGGCGTGAACGGGTTTATAGGCACACATTTCCTTGAATACGCAAAGAACAGGCCGGACTGGGAAATTACGGGTTTTGACCTTTACGATTACAACCTTGCGCCGTTTGAAGGGATGAAGAATTTTACTTTCAAAAAGGGCGATATTTTTAAAGAAGACGCATGGGTTGAGGAGCAGATTGCAGCCTGCGACACGCTGCTTCCGCTTGCAGGTGTGGCAAAGCCTAAAATTTACATTGAAAAGCCTGTCTGGACGTTCTCGCTTGATTTCGAACAGAACCTGAAGTGCGTCCGCTGGTGCGCGAAACACGGCAAACGCGTCATTTTCCCGTCAACCTCAGAGGTTTACGGAATGAGCACCGACAAGGAGTTCAAGGAAGACGAAAGCCCGCTCATTACCGGTCCTATCAAGAAGATGCGCTGGATTTACAGCTGCTCGAAACAGATGATGGACAGAGTTATTTTCGGCTACGGTCAAGAACAGGGACTTGATTTTACGCTTTTCCGCCCGTTCAACTGGATGGGACCGCGCCTTGATACCTTTGACGACGCTTCAAGACATGAAGCACGCGCGATTACGCAGATGATTTACGACGTTCTCAGCCGCGGCGGCATTTCGCTTGTCGGCGGAGGAGAACAGCGCAGAAGCTTTACCTGGGTCGGCGACGCAATCGAGGGACTTGCCTGTATCGTTGACAACAAGGACGGGAAGGCGAGCGGCGAAATTTTTAACATCGGCAATCCGTACAACCATTATTCAATAAAGGAAATGGCTGAGATGACGATTGGCGCGCTGAAGGAATTTCCGCAGTACAGAGCGAAGGCAGAGGCAGCAAAGATAGAAATCGTTGCGCCGGAGCAGTATTACGGAAAGGCTTACGACGATGCTCAGGACCGCAAGCCGTCAATCGAGAAGATGGAGCGCGTGTTCGGCTGGAAACCGGTTACGAATATGCACGACATGCTTGTAAAGACTATTCAGTATTACGCTGACAACGGAGCAAGGTAATGGCAAGGCTTGCCGTAAAGGTTGACGTTGATACGCTGCGCGGCTACGTTGAAGGTGTTCCGCGTATGCTGGACATTTTCGCGAAGCACGGCGTTAAAGCGAGCATATATTTTTCTTTCGGTCCCGATAATTCGGGAAAGGCAATACGCAGAATTTTCCGTAAAGGCTTTATATCCAAGATGCTGCGCACGAAAGCGCCGTCCACCTACGGTATCAAAACGCTGATGTACGGCACACTGCTGCCGGCTCCTTTAATTGTGCCGGAAAATCCTGACATAGTAAAACGCGCATTCAGCGAGGGACACGAGACCGGAATACACGCATGGGATCACGTCTACGTTCAGGACTGCCTTGCCGGAATATCAAAGGAAAAATATCTGAAACTTTACGGAATGGCTTCTGCTCTTTACGAAGAAATATGCGGCTGCAAGGCTTCTTCAGTCGCGGCGCCGGGGTGGCAGCTTTCGCATGCCGTGCTTGAATCGGAGCAGGAACTCGGGCTTGCCTTCGCAAGCGATGTTCGCGGCTATTCACCGTTCCTGCCTGTTTTTGAGGGTGTTGAATACAACGTGCCTCAGATTCCTTCCACGCTTCCGACGATGGACGAAATATACGGGCTTCCCGGCGTGAACGACGAAACAATACCCGGTATCTGGTATGACGGAATGGACAAGGAATGGAACGTCGTGACTGTTCACGCGGAGATGGAGGGCATTTCAAAAGCCGGTGTGCTTGACCGTTTCCTGACGCTCTGCAAAGACAGGGGTACGGAATTCTTTACGCTCGGTGAATACGCGGCGCAGGCGCCGCTTTCGCGCTGCGAAGTCGTAATGGGCAATCTGACGGGGCGCGCAGGAACTCTTGCGGTGCAGAAAGAGTTGTAATTTTTAATTAAAACGGAGAAGAACGATGGATAAAATTTCTCTTGTACTTATAGTTGCTTCAGCCTGCACGAACGCTATGGGAAGCACTATCATGAAACATGCGTACGGCGGTGACGGCGGACTGATTTCGGGCGGAATAATTTCCGCGTTTTTGAAAATTCTGCTTAATCCGTGGATAGTGCTGGGGCTTTCGATGTTCGGAATTTCTTTCTTCTTTATGGCTGCGGCTTTGTCGCGTTCAGAACTGACCTTTGCCTATCCGCTGATGTCGGCAGTAGTCTATCTCATACTTCTTGCAGTCGGTTATTTTGTCTTTCACGAAAACATAACGATTTACCGGCTTGGAGGTATGGGCTTTATCCTTGCGGGAATAATACTTTTGACGGTGAAGTAGGAAACGGATTGTAAAAAATAATTACTAATTGTCGTTTGCCGATTGCCGGTTGTGACGTTGCAACGAGCTGCAATATTTAAAGTAAGTCCGTAAGGCAGAAAACTTTGGATACGTTCAGCCGAACGCATACGCTGAATATCTTGGATGGCATACCTGAAATAAGAAATACGAAGCTGCGGAGCATTGTTCGTAAAATTACTTGAGTTGAGGGCAAGAAACTGTAAGAACAGTTCACTACGCAGCCAGTAATCAAAGAGGAGTAGTTGCGTATGGATAATCAGATGCAGTTCCTGATATATAACGCATTGGAAGGCTGTGTCAAAATTGATGTAGTCATACGGGATGAAACCGTTTGGGTAACGCAAAAGGCAATGGCAGAACTTTTTGGAGTTCAGGTTTCGGCGATTAGCAGACATTTGAAAAATATCTTTGCAGCCGGAGAACTCGAAGAAAAAGTGGTTGTTTCCAAAATGGAAATAACCACACAACACGGTGCTATTACCGGCAAAACGCAGTCGCGCGAAGCTAATTTTTATAATCTTGACACAATAATTTCTGTCGGTTACAGAGTTAATTCAATTAAAGCGACACGCTTTCGCCAGTGGGCGACCGCTGTTTTGAAAGAGTATATGCAAAAAGGTTTTGCGCTGGATGACGACAGACTGAAACAGGGACGCGCTGCGTTCGGCGCGGATTATTTTCGCGAACTGCTTGAAAGAGTCCGCTCAATCAGAGCCAGCGAGCGAAGAATATGGCAGCAGATAACAGATGTTTTTGCCGAATGCAGTATAGATTATGACAAACAGTCTGAAATAACCAGAGATTTTTTTGCAATGGTGCAGAATAAGTTTCACTATGCAATTACAAAGCAGACCGCAGCAGAGATAATAGCTTTACGGGCTGACCATACGAAAGAGCACATGGGACTGACCGCATGGCGTTATTCCCCTAACGGACGTATTTTGAAATCAGACGTTATTGTTGCCAAAAACTACTTGAACGATGGGCAGATACGCAGACTTGAACGTGCCGTATCAGGCTATTTTGACTATATTGAAGATTTAATCGAACGCGGCAACAGTTTTACAATGGAAGAGTTTGCGGCAAGTGTCAACGAGTTTCTGTCTTTCAGACGTTACGACATACTCAGAGATAATGGAAAAGTTTCCGCAGAAACCGCAAAACAAAAAGCGTTAGCAGAATATGAGGTTTTTAACAGGAAGCAGATTATAGACTCTGATTTTGACAAGCTTGTACGTGAGACGTCAAAACTGAACAATGAAGCGGCACAAGAAGATATGCCCTAAAGGATACAGGCAAAACAACAAGGAGAATGCTGTTTGAATAACAACACTTTGAAGATTGTGCGCTGACCGGAAGGTTTGCGAAAACAATCTTACCGCGAACCTTCCAAATACCGGATTAAATTGGGAGGTCGCACAATGAACAGAGAAAATAAACGAAAAATATTTGAAAAGGGCTATTACAAAACTCACGCCTGCAGGGAAAGTTTTGTGTGCAAAGTCTGCGACAGAGAGGTATTTCCTGAGGGAGCCGGAAGCAGGCACAGAAACCACTGCCCCAACTGCCTTAACAGCCTGCACGTTGATGTTGAACAGGGAGACAGAGCATCGAATTGCGGCGGACATATGGAGCCTGTGGCTGTATATGTCCGCAAAAACGGCGAGTGGGCTATAATCCACCGCTGTAAGAAATGCGGTGCGCTGAGCGCAAACAGGATTGCCGCTGACGACAATCCTTTGAAGCTTATGTCAATCGCGCTGAAACCGCTTGCCAATCCGCCGTTCCCGATTGAAAGACTGGAGGAACTGACAATGCTTATGGGCGGCGAAGGCAGACTGAAATAATATTCTGTGAGATTATGGCGCAAAAGAGCGGACAGATTTTCTGCCCGCTCTTTGTTTTGGCGTTCGTCTATCTTTTGTACCACGGAAATTTTTCCGCCATGCCGGGGCGGCGCGGTATGCCTTTCGCAGTCTGAGAAATTTTTTCCCATACGGCAAGAAAATGTTTCGCTTCGCCGAGCGCGTAGGGCATAAGTTTCGGCAGCGAAAGACCGAGAGTCTGCCATTTCGCGCCGATTTCGTTTAATTCGTCAACAACGCGGGGTCCCTTGAAAGCGATTATTCTGCCTTTTATCCTTGCAAACGGAGCAAGATATTCGGCAAGTATTCCTGTTGCGCATACCGCGCGCGCCGTGACGATATTAAATTTTTCCAAGTTATTTTTTGCAAAATCTTCGGAACGGGAACAGACAACGGCAACGTTTTTCAGACAGAGCGCAGCTGCCATTTTTTCAACGAGGGCGCATTTTTTGGCTATACTGTCAAGCAAAGTAACGTGAGCGTGCGGACGGCAGATTGCAAAAACCAGCCCCGGCAGCCCCCCGCCGGTTCCAACGTCTATGAATTTTCCCTCCTGCGGAAGAAGCGGAAGGGCGGCAGCGCAGTCCGCAATATGTTCATTCCACAGCGTTTCTTCGTCTGCGGGGCCGGTGAGCCGCGCGATTTCATTTGCCTGCAGCAAAAGCCGCGTATATTTTCGCAGCATAGCTTCTTTTTCGGTAATTTCAGCCTTTGAAGCCTCAAAAAAAATCAAAAAAATCAAAAATTTCCATTCCGGTCACTCCAAAACGAGCAATATTTCTCCAACAAGTGTATAATATGATAACACAAACGGCAAAAAGAGGGTGGGTCTTTATGGAGCAGTTTGAAAAGGGGACGAAGTTTTACAGCGGAATTACGCCCGTTCTTGACTTAAGCGGTACGTGGCGCGAGATGGGACGGCAGTACGGCGCACTGCTTTCCGCTGAACTTAAGGATATGTACGACAGGGCAGTCTGCGAAAAACTTTTTGGCGAATGCGGCTGCTCCGAAGATGATGCGCTGGCTTCTGCCCGCAAATTGTTTGACGGCTATCCTTTCCGTTTTAAAGATTTTTTTGCCGGAATGGAAGAAACTTCAGGTCTGGCGCTTGATCAGCTCAAGCTTGTCAATGCGGTTGAATTTGTTTCTTTTTCGAACGGACTTCTTTCAGGGTGTTCAGGGGTGGCTGTGTGGGGCGATTACGCGCAGAACGGACTTGTTTTCGGAAGGAACTACG
>JAUNNW010000049.1 GCA_030531285.1 Synergistaceae bacterium
TACCACACATTTTGAAATATGTCAAGTGGTTTTTTATTACCACATTTATTTACTGTAAGTTTTTTTCACCGGCGCTCTGTTACAATGCCGATTTTACAGGCTGCCCGGCTTTTAGGAAGCTGTTTTGCATAGTTGCAACTTCTGGGAGCGTAAATATATTATACCGTTCAGATTAAAATATGTCAAGTGGTAATTATATACCACAATATATAATAGACAGTACATCAGGAAATAACGGCAGGCAAAACACAGGACAGACAGAACAGCGGCATACGCCGCTGTTCCGCTTAAGGGGGATGTGTATAATGTTCCTCTGTCAACAAATATAATTGTACGGAAGAATTTTTTCACGGCATCAGTAATTTTACTGATTTTATGCCTGCTTTGCACTTATAATGCGTTACTGAATGGCAACGCTTCTTTTTATACAGCTGATTATTTTTTGGCCGTCTGACCGGCGGATGTCCATGTCGGATACTACCGCACAGTTTATTATTATTTTCTTCAATGCTCCACTGTGTCCAAAAGCCGAGTAGGTTTCGTGGAATATATACGGTTTGTTGTTGACAGTTCCGAGATAGAGCATTACGTGTCCGTTCATCTGAAGTATGGCACCCGCAGGGAGCGTTGCGAGCAGCTGACATTTTTGCTCGTCACTCATCTGCCTTGTGTCTGTAGAGAGCCCCTGTATGCGCGCCTGAGCGCCTGAGTTTCTTGGAAGAGCGAAGCCGAAGATCGAATAGACGTCGTGTATCATTGCACTGCAGTCCCATTGTCCGAAACTGCCTCCCCAGCCGTACTGTTCCCCAAGGAATTTGAACAAATGTTTCAGCAGATTTTTCTGCGTGTAGGGTATAAAGCCCTCGTGCACGTCCGCCGAGTACGGTATCAGCAGTTTCTTTTCACAGAAGTTTCCGTCTGCGTCCCTTCCCGGAAGCAGGACGGAATAGCTTGACAGGCTGCCGATGTTGTTCAGCTCTGTATTCCGGTCTTCGGCAAGAGGAAAGCGCGTGCCAAGCTGAAATTCATACCGTTCTCCCGTCAGTCCGCTGCACGGGTATATTTTTGCCCCCGTTACTATTATGAACGGCATATTGAGATATTTCTGCATAGTCTCTTTATCAACAAAAGTTAAATCTTCAGCACGCACCCATCCGTCAGAATTCTGCGAAACAACGTAGCACCATTTGCCTGAACGCGAGGTGTGGAAGACTGCAAGAGGCTCCCATATCTTTACAAAGCTTTCAATATAACGGTCAAAGAGCTTGTCGTCAGGAGATTTGTGCGATGATTTTGTTGTGGGAACTGTCTTTATCATGCTGTTTTTCGCCGCAAAGGCGTAGCGCACAGGCATTTCGTCGCACACCGCATCAAGATTGCATTCTTCAGTAACACCGTTAAGGAATGCTTGTGTCACGGGTCTGCCGTTAACATAATTGTCCGGCAAAAGTTTTCTTTCAACGCCTATCGCATTCAGCACTCTTTCCTTAGGCAGCGTTTCAGGATATTCAAGCAAATTTTTGCAGTATGTATTCGGCGTTGCGAGTATTTTGCCGTTAAATTCCTGTATTTCTTCCGGCGTCATAACCACGGCGTCCGGATTTTGTATGCGCGAAATCCAGTATTCAGCCGTTTTCATTTTGGCTTCAGCGCCGAGTATGTCTGCGGAAAATGCGGGCAGAGCCGTTATCGCAAGAAGCAGAAGAGATATAATTGCGCACAATTTTTTCATTTTAAGCGCCTCTTTTCAGTCTTTCGGCAAGTCTTGTCCAGCGTTTGCCCGTATTGTCGTTTTTGACAGCCATAGCTATTGCCTTGCGGCTGCCGACTATTATTACAAGTTGTTTGCCGCGCGTAACCGCCGTATAGAGCAGGTTGCGCTGGAGCATTACGTAGTGCTGGGTAAGAAATGGAATTATGACAGCAGGATATTCGGAGCCCTGTGATTTGTGGATGGATACCGCGTAGGCGTGGACAAGTTCGTCAAGCTCGCCAAATTCATAAGAAACAAGTCCGTTATCCATTTTCACGATAACCTGCTCCCTTTCGCCATCTACATTGTACACAATTCCTATGTCGCCGTTGTACACGTCCTTGTCATAGTTGTTTCTCAGCTGCATTACCTTGTCACCCTCGCGGAAGATGCGCCCCATTTTCTGCACAGAGGCTCCGCCTGTTTTGTTGAGCAGTTTTTGCAGCTCTTCGTTGAGTTTTATGGTTCCTGCGCTTCCCCTGTGCATCGGGGTAAGCACCTGAACGTCCGTCAACGGGTTGAATTTAAAGCGTTGCGGTATTTTTTCCGTTACAAGCGTCCGTATGGTTTCAAGCGCTTTGTCAGGGTCGTCCTGCTGAATGATGTAAAAGTCTTTCAGCCCGGACGCATAGTCTTCGTCAACAAGCGGCATTTCGCCGTTGTTTATGCGGTGGGCATTGACTATTATCATGCTTTCCTGCGACTGGCGGAAAATTTCGCCGAGTACCGAAACGTGGCATACTCCCGATTCTATGACATCGGCAAGCACGTTTCCCGCCCCTACCGACGGCAGCTGGTTAACGTCTCCGACAAGTATCAGCGACGCCTTCGGAGGAAGTGCCTGAAGCAGATGGTAGAAGAGTATCTGATCTATCATTGAGGCTTCGTCGACTATCAGGAGGTCACATTCCAGCGGATTGTTTTCATCGCGCAGAAAATCGCCGTTTTCGCCGCCGGTGGCAACGTATTCAAGCAGTCTGTGTATCGTTTTCGCTTCGTGTCCCGTTGCTTCGCTCATACGCTTCGCGGCGCGCCCCGTGGGGGCGGCAAGCATTACCGTGTAGCCGTTTGCTTCGCGCAGTTTGAGAATTGCGCGGATAAGCGTGGTTTTGCCTGTTCCAGGGCCTCCGGTAATAACCATTACCTGCGAATTTACAGCGGCGCGGACGGTTTCACGCTGAGCGTCTGCAAATTTTATTCCGAGTTCGTTTTCAGCCCATGCAACCGCCGAGTCAACGTCAACGTACTGTCTGTTGTACGGGTTTGAAACAAGCTCAAGCAGCCTTTTCGCCGAGTGTTCTTCCGCATACTGGAATGCAGGCAGATATACCGCCATATCGTCTTCGCCTTTGTCGTTTTTATACCATTCAACGACGATTTCCGCAGCAAGCCTTGCCTGCTCTATTCCGGCTTCCGCAAGCTCTGCGGATACACCGAGCAGCTCCGCGGCGGCTTTCGCAAGTTCGTCAACGGGAACATAGACGCTGCCTTCGCCGACAAAGCTGTTCAGCACATGCAGAATACCCGCGCGGACGCGCACGGGCGAATCCGATGCAAAGCCAAGGCTTGTGGCAATTTTGTCTGCTGTAAGAAAACCTATTCCGAAGATGTCTATGGCAAGCCTGTACGGGTTTTCCCTGAGCACCTGAAGCGTCATTGCGCCGTACTGCTTCCACGCCCTTATTGCGTAACCGGTTGAAACGCCGTAGGATTGCAGAAATACTATTACTTCGCGTATTTCCTTCTGCTCACACCATGACGCCTTTATCATTTCTATTGTTTTGGGGCCGATTCCGCTGATTTCCAGCAGCCGATAGCTTTCCTCATCCAAAACACGCAGCGTGTCCTCACCGAATTTCTGCACAATTTTAGCGGCGGCGACAGGACCTATGCCTTTTATAAGCCCGGAGGAAAGAAACTTCTCTATGCCGCCGGCCGTTGAAGGCGTTACCGTTTCGCAGCTTTCGGCCTTAAACTGCTCGCCGAAACGCTGATGCACAATCCAGCCGCCTGTCAGTTTCAGCACCTCCCCAACTGCGGGCTTGGGAAAAATGCCAACGGCGGTGACCGGCTCCATATAGCCGTTCACCTGAAGCTTCAGCACACCGTAGCCGTTTTCCTCGTTGTAAAACGTCACACGGTCAATCTGTCCGGTAATTTCTTTCGCAGTATGCTCCATTAAGCCTCCTGTGTATTCATAAAAGCAAAAGGCCGGCAGATTTATAACCGCCGGCACTGTTTTGCATTATTTTCCGCAGAGAACGTTTATAAGCGTTCTTGTGCCGAACGCGGTCATTCCTTTGCAGTAATACCCCCGCGGTTTGGAGATAAAGTCCGCTCCGGCTATGTCAATATGCACCCACGGGGTTTCGTCAGCAACAAATTCTTCGAGGAACATGGCGGCTGTTATTGCCCCCCCGTAGCGTTCTCCGCAGTTCAAAACGTCAGCGAAAGATCCCTTGATTGCTTCGCGGAGATTTTTGTCTGTCATCGGAAGTCTCCAAAGTCCCTCTCCCGCGCGCTTTCCGGCTGCAAGAACGCTGTCTGCCGCCTCGTCGTTGTTTGAGAAAACGCCCGCCGTGGAATTGCCGAGGGCAACCGCACAGGCGCCCGTAAGTGTGGCTATATCAATGATTAAACCAGGTTTCAGTTCGCTTGCGATGCAAAGCGCGTCTGCAAGCGTGAGGCGCCCTTCGGCATCTGTATTTACAACCTCTATCGTCTTACCGTTGCGCGCCGTGAGAATGTCATCGGGGCGGAATGCGCTGCCTGACGGCATATTTTCCGCCGCGCATATAATTGCCGTAACTTTAACGGGAAGTTTCAGCAAAGCGGCGGCGCGAATTGCCCCAAGCACTGCACAGGCGCCGGTTTTGTCGCCCTTCATCGTAAGCATAAAATTTTCAGGCTTAATATCAAGTCCGCCGCTGTCAAACGTCAACCCCTTGCCGACAAGCACGATATGTTTCTTCGCGTTTTCCGGCGCATATTCGAGTTTTATGAAACGCGGGGGATTCGCAGAGCCGCTGCCAACCGCCAAGAATGCGCCCATGCGTTCTGCGGCTATTTTCTTTTCATCCCATATTTCACACGTCAAATCAAGTTCGTCCGCGAGTTTCAGCGCGATTGCCGCCAAATCCGCAGGCGCGATTTTGTTTGCAGGCTCGTTTGCTATGCCGCGCGCAAAATTCTGCGATTCTGCAATAATCTGCCCTTCGCGCGCCGACGCTTCATTTGCGTTGACAAACGTTACTTCGGGAACAACAAAATGATCATCCTCTTTGTCCGTGATATATTTGTCAAAACGATAGCCGGCAAGAACAACGCCCTCCGCCGCCGCGCGGCAGTATTCGGCTTCCTTTCCGTCGGGAAGCCAAAGCGCAACGCTTTTGCATCCGTAATCCGCCGCCTTGCGAACGGCGTTGTAAGCGGCTGTGCGTACGTGGTCAAGCCTGTTCGCACACGTTTTTTTGCCCGCACCCGAAGCTATTATGAATTTTACAGATTTGCAGTTTGCCGCAACCTTGCACACGCTTCCTGCTTTTCCGCTGAAATTCATGTCGGCAAGCGCCTTGCGGACTTCCTGCGCCTTCGCTTCGCACAGTGTTCCAAACTCTGCTTCACCGTCGTAAGCAACAAACGCGGCGGCTTCGTAATTGCAAAGCTCAATGTCCTTGTCGGCGAATTTGATTTCCATCTGTCAACACCTCTTTGTATAAATTCTGCAACCGCCTTAATTATACTCTAAAACGAACAAAAAGCGTCGGAATTATGCCGGCATTTACTCCATTTTCCGGCTGCTTATGCAACTTTTGCAGTGAAACAGACAAAATTACGGCGCATTGTCAGTTTTATGATTTTAATTTCTCAGATTAATGTATAATAAAACGAGACAACGAGGGGGCGGTTTGAAATGAATTGCGAAGAAGGCATAAGCTGGCTTGCAAAGCGCGTAAAAGCAGGCAATGTTGCCGTTTTTTCAGGCGCGGGATTAAGCACGGAATCCGGGTTGCAGGATTTCCGTTCGCGCACAGGGCTATGGGCTGAAGCAGACCCTATGGAAATGTGCTCGCTTGACGCGGTGCTGCACAACTACGATAATTTCCGCTCTTTTTATAAAGCGCGGCTTTACGTTCCCGAAAGCATCAAGCCCAATGTTGGGCATAAGATTATCGCCGAATGGGAAGAAGCAGAATATTTAACGGGCGTTATCACGCAGAATATTGACAGGCTTCATCAGCGCGCAGGTTCAAAGAACGTTGCGGAGCTTCACGGTAGCATGCTGCCCGTACGTTGTCAAAGTTGCGGCAAATTGTACGATACGGACGAAGGCTTTTTGAACGGCGAACGTTGCGAGTGCGGCGGAAAACTGCGCCCAGGCATAGTGCTGTTCGGCGAAATGCTTCCAAATGAGCCTCTTGCGCTTGCAGACCGTTGGAGTTCGCGCTGTGATACGTTTATCGTTTTCGGCTCATCGCTCACGGTTTCTCCGGCGAATTATTTTCCGCGACAGGCAAAGCAGTGCGGCGCGAAACTTGTGATTATCAACCGTGATGAGACACCAATGGACTGTATTGCAGATTTGGTTGTACACGATGGAATAGGCAGTTACCTCACAAAGGTCAACGAAGCCTTGAAAGGGGCAAAGGAGCAGCAATGACACGGATACTTGAAGGAAAGACTCCGGCAAAACAGATACGCGAATGGATTGCCTCTGAGATATCGCAGCTTTCTTTTGTGCCTAAGCTTGCAGCAGTGCAGGTCGGAAGCGACCCTGCCTCACTTAATTACGTCGGAAGCCAGATAAAAGCGGCACAGAGCGTCGGCGCATACGCCGAGCATATACAGTTTGATGCAGGAATTGAAAAAGAACGTTTCATCAAGGAATTCAAAAAAATTGCAGCCGATCCTGACATTGATGCCATTATTTTGATGACGCCGCTTCCGAAGGGCTGGAATGCTGACGAAATACGCGCGGTTATTCCGCCTGAAAAGGATATTGAGGGCGTGTTGCCTGAAAATCTCGGACGGTTGTATTTGGGTGAAACGGATATTCCTCTGCCCTGCACGGCGCATGCCGCAATTTTGTTGCTCGAATATTACGGCATGGATTTTGCCGGAAAACGTTGCGCGGTTATAGGCAGAAGTCCCAACGTGGGACGCGCCGCCGCACTTCTTGCCCAGCACAGAAACGCGACGGTTGCCGTATGCCACACGCGCACGCCGCAGGACGACTTTGACAAGACCCTTGCGGACGCAGACGTTATTATTTCGGCAGCAGGGCAAGCGGGAATCATAGATTTAAGAAAACTTAAGAAAAGCGCTTGGCTTGCGGATGTAGGCACAAATTTCGTTGACGGGAAGCTGACGGGAGACGTTGCACCGTGCGAAGATGACTGCGTTGAGGCACTTTCACCGGTGCCTGGAGGCGTAGGGCCCCTGACGGTCGCGCTTCTGCTCTCAAACCTTATTCTGCTTGCCTCAAAACGCAGAACAGGGAAAGCAATTAAGCTTGACCTGCAAAAACTTACAAAATAAAACTAATTACCATGTATCGCTGAAAAATAATTACAAAACCGAAAGGAGAAAATATTATGTCCATAGCAGTCGCAATTCAAAGAGGTTCCTCAGTTTACGTCTATGACGAAAGCAACCGCGTGCTTTATACAAAAACAGGCGAGCTTCACGGCTACACAAGCACAACGGTCAACGTGCGTCAGGGCAGTACGATTTATACATATGACGAAAGAGGCAGCGTAAAGTTCACACATTCAGCGTAAATCGTACTCTGCCAGAACTGCAAAATTAAAAAATCCGCCTTAACGGCGGATTTGTCTTGTTCAAAATTCCAAATTCAAAATTCTATTGTTGTATTCCGGCGCGGAGCGCTTTTTTGTTGAGTTCGACAACCTTTGCCGGCATAAGCTGCTCAATAACGCTGTCCCAGTCTATGTCTTCAATTTCAAGCGCTTTGATAAGCGCGCCAAGCAAAACTATATTCTGGGCTCTTTCGTTGCCAAGCTCACGCGCTATCTGTGTGGCATTGAATATTTTAACGTTTTCAACTGCCTCGTTAAGCTGCTCCGTTACCTGTTCTGGATATTCGGCAAGCCCTGTAAGCACCGGAAGCGATTTGATTTCGTAGTTGTTAACGACAAGCCAGCCTCCTTTTTTGAGGTAACCGAGCCAGCGCACCGCTTCCGATTTTTCAAAGGCAACAAGAACGTCTGCTTCGCCTTCGGAAACTATCGGGGAAGCAACCTTTGAGCCGTAGCGCACGTGGGTTGAAACAGAGCCGCCGCGCTGCGACATGCCGTGTATTTCCGACATTTTGATATCAAAGCCTTTGCGGGCAAGACCTTCGGAGAGAATTTTGGAAGCAAGGATTGTTCCCTGTCCGCCAACGCCTACAAGCAGAATACTTTTGGTGTCGTTCATCTTACAGATCCTCCCTTGAAATGGCTTTTTTGGGGCAAATCTGCGCACAGATTTCACAGCCGTTGCACATTGCCGTATCTATCTTCGCCTTGCCGTCTTCAACCATGAGCGCAGGGCAGCCCGCTTTGAGGCAGAGTTTGCAGCCAACGCATTTTTCTCCGTCAACGGCGCATTTCATCTTCGCGCGTTCTTTCATTACCTCTTTGATAAGCGCGCAGGGACGTTTTGTTATGATTACGAACGGTTCTTCAGCTTCATAACCTGCTTTGACCGCCTCCGCCGTTTCCTTGAGATTGTATGGGTCTATGACGCGCAGATTTTCTTTTTTGATGCCGCAGGCAAGACATAAAGCCTCGAGGTCAACCTGATGCGTCGGCTCTCCCATAAGAGTTCTGCCTGTGCCCGGATTTTCCTGATGTCCGGTCATTGCCGTAATGCGGTTGTCAAGAATGTTGACGACAATATCCGCTTTATTGACAACTGCGTCTATAAGTCCTGTTATGCCTGAATGGAAGAAAGTGGAGTCGCCTATTACGGCGAACACCTTTCTGCTGTCGCCTGCTTTGTCAAGCGCTTTGCGGAAACCTATGCCGCCTGAAATTGAAGCGCCCATGCAGAGTACGCTGTCGTTCACGCCAAGCGGAGGAACTGAACCAAGCGTATAGCAGCCGATGTCAGCACTCGTTATGATTTTCTCTTTATATTTTGCTATTTCGTAGAAGAAACCTCTGTGCGTGCAGCCCGGACAAAGCACAGGCGGACGGGGAGGCGCTTTGGCTTCGACAGCATAGCCGCCTGTTTCTTCAGACGCGGGAACAAAGGCGCGGCGTATTATTTCAGGTGTCAGCTCTCCGACAAACGGAAGTTTTTCCCTGCCGACGCAGTCTATTCCGAGTTGTTTTGCAAAACCTTCAAGATAAGGCTCGTTTTCTTCTATAACGTATATTTCGTCGTGTGCCGCGGCAAAATTCAGCATAAGCTCCGGCGGAAGCGGAAATGTAAAGCCAAGCTTGAGATAATCAACAGTGTCACCGAATACTTCCTGAGCGTGCTGATAAGAAATTCCGCTTGTAATAACGCCTATTTTGCTGCCATTGTTTTCCGTGCGGTTAAGCTCAGTTGTTTCGCTGAAAGCCTGCAGATCTTTAAGCCGCTGTTCAAGAACAATCTTCCTCTGTTTTGCGTTTGCCGGCGACATAACATATTTCGGAGTGTTTTTGGAATATG
>JAUNNW010000050.1 GCA_030531285.1 Synergistaceae bacterium
CTGCGGCTTCGGAGGAAAATGAACGGTGCTCCCAGTAAGAAGTAATCCGGAGTTTTTATTTTGGCGCTTTCGCGCCGCTGACGGCTGTCGGCTGTCGGCTGATAGCAAAAATCAAAAACAAATGATTTAGCTGTCAGCTGTCAGCTATCAGCGCCCCGTAGGGGCTGTGTTTAACATACCCAAAAGCAATTTTGGGCAAAATAAAAAATTAAAAACGGCTTGGAATTTTCCCAAGCCGTTTGTTTATATCCGTACAGGGCACGTGCAACAGATTTAAGAGGTCTTGTAATTGCCTTTTTGGGTAATTGTTTCTTTTGGTAATTGGTTTTCTCGGTAATTGTTTTTTATCGTACTTGGTCCTTTTAGTAATTGCTTCTTGGTTTTACGGCGCTGAGGAAATGTTTAAGCCGTCCGGTTTCCGGCGCGCCGAAGATTTTTTCGGGCGTTCCCTGTTCCATAATTCCGCCGTCCGCAAGGAAGATTACTTTTCCGGCAATGTCGCGGGCAAAGCTCATTTCGTGCGTTGCCACGAGCATTGTCATTTTTTCTTCGGCAAGTTCTTTCATTACCTGCAGTACTTCCTGTGTGAGTTCAGGATCAAGCGCGGAGGTGGGCTCGTCAAACAGTATTATTTCAGGTTTCACGGCAAGCGCTCTCGCTATAGCAACGCGCTGCTGCTGCCCGCCGGACAGTTCGTACGGGTAGCAGCCGGCTTTTGTTTCAAGTCCCACTTTTTTCAGCACTTCTTTTGCTTCGGGCATTACTTCTTCAAGGTTTCTTCCCTGCACCGTTAAAGGGGCTTCCGTAAGGTTTTGTATTACTGTCATGTGCGGAAAAAGGTTAAATTGCTGGAAGCACATCGCCGTTTTGGAGCAGACCGCTCTCGCTTCGTCGTCA
This sequence comes from Synergistaceae bacterium, assembly GCA_030531285.1. Classification (GTDB taxonomy): domain Bacteria; phylum Synergistota; class Synergistia; order Synergistales; family Synergistaceae; genus Equadaptatus. The sequence goes on from JAUNNW010000050.1 coordinate 898, forward strand.
GGCACGTATTTTCCGTCACGCACCAACCATTTGTCCGCTATCTGGATTGATCCGCCGTCTACGCTTTCAAGTCTGTTTATGCAGCGCAGCAGTGTTGATTTGCCGCAGCCCGAAGGACCTATGAGCGACACCGTTTCACCCTGTTCAACTGTCAGGCTAACTTTTTCGAATACGCGCAGTTTGCCGAAGTTTTTGCGGAGTTTTTCAGTTCTGATGATTTCTTTGTTTCCGCTGATTGTTTTTGTGAGGTTTTCCATTGTTTCACTCCCCCGCTATTCGCTGTAGCGCGCGTAGTGCGTTTCAAGCCGCGCAAATATTTTGCTGACGATAAAGGTCATCACAAGGTAGAAAATTGCGGCAAGCAGGAACGGTGTCATTGTAAATTCGCGCTGTACTATGGTTCTCGCTTCGCGGAGAAGGTCGTTCATCGCAAGCACGTACACGAGTGAGGTGTCTTTTACGAGCGTTATGGTTTCGTTGCAAACCGGAGGGAGTACGCGTTTTGTCATTTGAGGGAGTATTATGCGCCGCAGCATTTGCCCGTTTGTGAAACCGAAAGCTTTCGCCGCTTCGTATTGCCCTTTCGGTATGGATTGTATTCCGGCGCGGAATATTTCCGAGAAGTACGCCGCGTAGTTGAGGACAAAGGCAAGCAGCGCTGCCGCAAGTCCCGGAAGCAGTATGCCGAAGTACGGCAGTACGAAATAGAAGAAGAAGAGTTGGAGCATAAGCGGCGTTCCGCGCATTATCCAGCTGTATATTTCTATTGTTTTTGAAACAGTTTTTATTTTGGATATGCGTCCAAGCGCAAGCGCAAAGCCAAGCGGCAGAGCAAAAGCAAGCGTGGCAAAGAATACCGTCAGCGTTATTTTCGTGCCGCTGAGCATCGGTATGCACATTCTGATTATCTGTTCCATTCGTTATACACCCGTATCGTGATAAATTGCACTGTACGCTGAAAGCCGGAAGCTGAACTGTTTTTCTATTTCTTTTTAAGCAGCAGGTCGGCGCCGAACCATTTTTCGCTTATTTTTGCTCCGGTTCCGTCTGCTGTGATTTCGTCAATTTTGCTCTGTATAAGGCTGCGAAGACTGTCGTTGCCTTTGCGGAAGGCTATGCCAAACTGCGCCGACGGTCCGAAGGCTTTGTCTATGCAGACAAATTTGCCGGGACGTTTGCTCATGTAGTAGCGTCCGACTATTTCGTCCGCGAGGACGCCTTCAAGCCGCCCGTTTTCAAGGTCTATAAAGGCTTCAATGTAGTCAGTGTATTTTTTGACTGTGACGGTTTTTTTGAATTCAGGCTGTTTTTCCATGTTGTCGTCTGCCGTGCTGGCATTCTGCAGCCCGATGGTTTTTCCGGCAAGGCCGTCAAGATCTTTGACAGACGAATCGATTCTGACAAACAGCAGCTGTCTGTTGTTCATGTAGGGATCGCTGAAAAGCATATTTTTTTCACGTTCCGGCGTGATGTCAAGCCCGTTCCAAATGCAGTCAATGCGTCCGCTGGAGAGTTCCGCTTCTTTGCTCGACCAGTCGATTGCTTTGAATTCAACGGGCACGGACAGGCGTTTCGCCACTTCTTTCGCTATGTCAATGTCAAAGCCGACAATTTCGTTCTGTTCATTTTTGAAGCCCATGGGCGGGAAGCTGTCGTCAAGTCCGACAATTATTTTTTCAATTTCCGGGGCAGCAGTTTTTCCGCAGCCTCCGAAAGCGCAGTACAATCCTGCGGCTGCCAACAGTATTGCGATTACGGCGATGATTTTTTTATTCATTTTGTCTCCTCCGTTCGTTTGGATGCCGCAAGCAGCATCGCTTTAGCACGTTGTAATGCTATCACAAAAATATGCCGCACGCAAGAAAAACTGCCTGACAATTCAGGCAGTTTCAGTTTGTTTCAGCTTGTTTGATCTGTTTTACGGCGCGTTTTCTAAAACACACCCTTATTTTTCGGCAATGAAGCAGGAACAGCCAAGCCGCGCCAGCGTACGTATGTATTCGTCAGCCTGCTGTTTGTTTTCAGCGTCAACGCGCGCACGCCACCACTGCACGCCGTTTTTAACAGGACCTTTCTGCACGTACGCAGGCAGACCGTTTTTTCTGATTTTGTCTGTCAGCGCCTGTATTCCTTTTTTGTTCACGGAGGCGGAGAACTGTATCACTATGCGGTTTTTTTTCGGGATTTCCGCTTTCTGTTCCGGCATGGCTGTTTTCGTCTGCGGCTGTTCTACAGTTTCCGTTTTTTGTGCCGTCTGCGGCGTTTCTTTGATAACAGGCGGCTGTTCCGGTTTTGTTGTTTTTGCGTTCTGCGCCTGCAGCGGCGCTTTTTTTACGTCAAGCGCCTGCTTCGGAAGCGGTTTCGGCTGTTCCTGCCGTTCCGCTTTTGCGGCGCTGCCGTTCTGTCTGCTGTCTTCCGGCGCTTTTTTCGCGGCAGCCGTTTTGTCTGCGCGGATGTTTTTTTCTGCGGCAATTTTTTCAGGCTGGTTCGTTTTTTCCGTTTTTTCTGTCTGTCTGACGGTTTTTTCTTCTGCTGCGGCAGGCTTTGTCTCTTGTGTCTGGGCACAGACAGCTGTTTCTTTATTATTTTCCGGCTGTTTTTCCTGCGCCATTTTCTTCTTAACGGCAGTTTCAAACAGCAGAGGTCTGAGAGAGTAGTCGCGGCGCAGTTCTGTTACAACTGCGTCCGTATAGTCTTCAGCCGGCATTTTTTCCGCGCCTTTGAGATAGACTCTGTACAACTGCTGTTTGTCCGCAACTTTTTCTATGGCGTTGTCAACATCGTTCATAACGTCCTGCAGCATGGCTTCGCCGTACATTTTTATCTGTTTTTCCGCGTCTTTTTTAAGTTTCTGCCGTTTTGTTTCATCTTTTTCTTTTTTGAGGGCAGCGGCAAGTTCCGCATTGACACGTTTAGCGTATTCTTCCGTTTCTTCTTTGAAAATTTTGTAGCAGGAGGTGGATCCGTAGACTTTTTCTACGTCTATGAAGCCGTCCTGCGGAAGCGTTCCGCCCCGCGAATTTTCTGCTGTTGCCAGCGTTGAAGATTTCACGGTATTAAGAACCGTTGCAGGTCTGTGCGGTGTTACCGCGCACAACAGCGCTGCCGCCGCTATAAGTAACAGGATTATTTTTTTGTCCATGTTATGTCTGACGTTTTCCTGTTTATTTTACGCCGAGGTATGCTGCCTGAATTTCCTCGTTTTTAAGCAGTTCGGAGGATTTGCCTTCAATAATAACTTTTCCGGTCTGCAGGACGTATGCCCTGTCAGAAAGCTGCAGCGCTTTTTTTGCGTTCTGTTCTACGATGAGTATTGTTGTGCCGAGTTCTTTGTTGATTATTTTTAATTCTTTGAAAATTTCGCTGATTATTATCGGTGCAAGTCCCAATGACGGTTCGTCAAGCAGAAGCACTTCTGGCTTCTGCATAAGCGCCCTGCCGATTGCAAGCATTTGCTGTTCACCGCCGGAGAGCGTGCCGGCGTATTGTTTTTTTCTTTCTTCAAGGCGTGGGAACAGTCTGTAGATTTCTTTGAGCTGTTCCGCGATTTCTTTTTTGTCTTTGAGCGGGAAGGCTCCCATTTGCAGGTTTTCGTAGACGGTTAGCGGCGCAAAGACCCTTCTGCCTTCCGGCGATATGCTTATTTTTTCGCATGCAACGCGGAAGCTTTTGTCAGGCAGAGGTTTGCCGTTAAGCAGAATTTCTCCGCCGGCACGCGGAATGTCGCCCATAATCGCGTTCATCATTGTTGTTTTGCCGGCGCCGTTCGCACCGATAACAGAGACTATTTCGCCGCGGAAAACGTCAAGATCAATTCCTCTCAGCGCCTGAATGGCACCGTAGCGTACGCTTAAATTTCTGACGGAAAGGACAGCTTCCACGTTTATTCCTCCTCTCCGAGATACGCAGCAAGAACTTCGGGATTGTTCTGCACTTCCTGTGCAGTACCGTCGGCAATTTTAGCGCCGAAGTTGATGCAGATAACGTGCGAGCATATATTCATTACAACGTCCATGTGGTGCTCTATGAGCAGTATCGTCAGGTTGAAATCACTGTGAATGCCTCTTATCAGCTCGTTGAGTTCGACAACTTCTTCAGGGTTCATGCCGGCGGCAGGCTCGTCAAGCAGAAGAAGTCTGGGACGGAGAGCAAGAGCGCGTGCTATTTCAAGTCTGCGCTGCATGCCGTACGGAAGCGTTCCGGCGGTCTGCTCCGCACGGTCTGCCAGTCCGACTCTTTCAAGCAGAGCCATACTTTCGCCGCGGATTTCTTTTTCAAATTTTTTCCAGCGCCCTAAATGTGTGACCGCTTCCGCAAAGCTGTATTTGTGGAAGTTCTGCGCCGCGGTCATTACGTTTTCAAGCACGGTTGAGCCGCCGAACAGTCTGAGGTTCTGGAAGGTTCTGGCTATGCCGAGCGGCACAATCTGATAGGTTTTCAGTTTGTCTATCCGCTTTCCGTCATAGATAATTTCGCCTGAGGTCGTGCTGTACACGCCGGTAACAAGGTTAAACACCGTTGTTTTACCGGCTCCGTTGGGACCGATAAGCCCTGCAAGCTCTCCTTCTCCTATTTTAAAGAAAACATTGTCAACGGCGGTTACGCCTCCGAAACGGATAGTCAGGTTTTTAACTTCAAGAAGGGTACCCATCTATTTGCCCTCCTTTGCAGTTTTTTTGCCCAATCCGAAATGTTTTTTGAGATAATCAGGCGTCAGTTCGTTTGTGCCCATAAGTCCCTCGGGACGCAGTATCATTACGAGTACAAGTACAAGTCCATAGATAAGCATGCGGTATTTTGAAATCGGGCGAAAGATTTCCGTTACAAGCGTCAGGATCGCAGTACCTATGAGGCAGCCGCTCATTGAGCCAAGACCGCCGAGGACAACAACGGAAACGAGTTCAGTAGATTTTGCCATATCAAACATAACAGGCTGGATAAACGAGATAAAGCCTGCGAGCAGCGCGCCGGCAACACCGCAGTAAAAACCTGAAATCGCAAGACTCAGAACACGGCAGCGCGCCGTGTTGAAGCCAAGCAACGAAGCCGCAACGTAGTCGTCGCGGCATGCTTTGAAGGCGCGTCCGTAACGGCTGTTCACAAGGTAGAACATTCCGAAGGTCATAACAAGAAAAAACGCAAGCACAACAGGCAGCGTCGTGTAGTTGTCAATGCCGGGATAACCTCTGGCTCCGCGCGTAACGCTCTCCCAGTTTTCTATTATCAGGCGTATTGCTTCGCCGAGTCCGAGAGAAGCGATTGTGTAGTAGTCGCCTACAAGTTTCAGCGTCGGAAGACCGATGAGATACGCGCAGATCATCGCAAGCAAACCGCCTGCAATAATTGCCAGAACAAAATGAAGGTGGAACTGAACCGTGAGAATTGCCGCCGTGTATGCGCCGATAACCATGTAGCCTGCATGTCCCAGCGTGTAAATTCCGGTAAAGCCGGTGAACAAAGACACGCCGAGAGAGGCTATGCAGTTAATGGCAAGGAGCGTGACAATACCTGAAGAATAACCCATTTCTGCCGCCTACACTTTCTCGCTTACCGCTTTGCCGAAAAGTCCGGACGGGCGGATTATAAGCGTAACTATCAGGAGGAAAAATACGACAAGGTCGCGGAACTGGCTTGATACGAAACCTGCAGTAAGCATTTCCGCAAGTCCGAGGATAAGGCTGCCGGCAATAGCCCCGGGAAGGGAGCCGAGACCCCCTATGACCGCCGCCACAAAAGCTTTGGTCGTTATCGTGCTGCCGAGCTGCGGATAGAGAGTATAACGCGCGGAAAGGAAGATGCCGCCGACCGCCGCAAAAAGTCCCGCAACAAAAAATACTATGGCTATAAGCCTGTTGACGTTAACTCCCATAAGCGACGCCGTGCGCAGATTGTAGGACGCGGCGCGGATCGCAAGCCCCCATTTTGTCCTGTTGAGAAAGAGCTGCAGCGCAACAAGCGAAACGATCGAAACAACAAGAGAAAGTATGTCAAAGGCACTTGTCGTCGCAAAGCCGAAAACGCTGACCGGCTGCATTGGAAGCACCGGCGGCAGCGCCCTGAAACGCCCGCCTATCGTAACAACGAAAAGATTTTCGATAACAATACTCATTCCCATTGATGCAATGAGAAGATATAGCGTTACCGGAGTGCGCTCGCGTATAGGGCGGTATGCAAAGCGTTCGACAAGTATCGCCGAAAAACCGGCTCCGAGGACCGCGGCGAATGATGCCGCCCAAATGCCCGCTCCGTACGATATCAGCGCGTAATAACAGATGTAGCCGCCTATTACAAGAAATCCGCCGTGCGCAAAATTTGAGAACAGCAAAATTGAGTACACAAGGGAATAGCCGACAGCTATCAGCGCGTAAACGGAGCCGAGCGACAAGCCGTTGATAATCTGTTGTATAATATTCAAAATCTATACACTCCTTTTCGGATCAGTGCTGTATTAAACACAAAACCGGCTGACCCCGCATCTCAAATTGTCAGTCAATCCAAAAAAGTCATAAGATTGCGATAGCTATTCATACACAAAGGGCAAATTGCTTTGCCCTTTGTGTATTCAAAAATTTTCAAAACTTTTCTGCTATTTAGGCTGGATAACCTTGTAGAAATGTCCTTTCAGGTCGTCCGCTATTTTCAGAATTGCCGCAGGCTTGTTGATTACGTTGTGGTCCTTAGGGTCAATCGAAATCGTAAAATGAGTAAGTTTGAGGTCTTTCGTGTTTTCAAGCGCTTTCGCTATTGCCGGACCCTCTGCGCAGCCCGCCTTTTCCATTGCCTGCACAAGCCATTTTGCCGCGTCGTATGCCATGGTGAGGTTCGTAAATTCTTTACATTCGTCTTTGTAGGTTTCTTTATATTTGGCGAACACGGGAACCATCTGCGGGTCGCCGAGGTAAGTGTGGTTGACCCAGTAGGTGCCTTTCATTGCGTCTCCGGCAATTTCGCTCATAAAATCTGCGTACCCATCGCCGCCGATAATTTTAATATTAATTCCGAGTTCTTTCGCCTGTTTGATTATAAGCGCCATATCTTTGCCCATGCCGGGGAGGAACATAACGTCAGCGCCTTTTTCTTTAACTTTCGTGAGCTGTGCGCGGAAATCAACGTCCGCGTCACGGTAGCCTTCGTCGGCAACAATTTTTCCGCCAAGTTCCGTAAAGCTCTTTATGAAGAATTCGCGAAGTCCCTGCGCGTAGTCGGAACCTACGTTATAGAGAATTGCGGCTTTCTTCGTACCGAGGTCGCTGACGGCAAGTTCTGCCGCAACTTTGCCCTGGTACGGGTCAATGAAGCAGACGCGGAACGAATAGGGGCGCACGTTTCCTTTTTCGTCAACCGTTACAAGCGGGTTTGTCGCGCAGGTCGCAATCTGCGGAACCTGCGCCTTGTTGACGATAGGGGCGGTAGCAATCGTTATTCCGCTGGTGTTTGTGCCGAGCACCGCGCAGACGTGATCGTTTTCAATCATTCTGCGGACTGCGTTGACTGCGTCTTCCGGTTTTGACTTCGTGTCATAGACAACTAGTTTCAGTTTCTTGCCGAACATTCCGCCTTTTGCGTTGACTTCGTCAATTATAAGCTGTGCGGAATTGGCTTCTGCCGTTCCGTATGCCGCAAAGTCGCCTGTGAGAGCCGCAAGATAACCGATGTTGATTGTGTCTCCGCTGTTCTGTTTCGTACCGTGGCCGACAAAATACCAGCCGCAGAAAGCAATTACAAGAATTGCAACTATTGCCAATGCCTTTTTGTTCATTTTTTATGCCTCCGGATTATATTTTTTATTATATTTTTAACGTGCTGCGCAAAACTGTTCTGATTTCTAAAATTCAAACGAACTGTCTCGTCGTCGCATTCTGCTGACCGTAAAATACATACCGCACCTCCGCTGCTCCGATACCCGTATGTTTTCGGGAGAGAGTGACGAAGATAATAAACTATTTTTTAAATTTTGTAAAGTAAAAAATCTTTATTTAATTTTAGTTCATTTTTTATCCATGCAAAAGCAATGCGGCAAAACGCGGAAAATTCAGCCAAGCTGTTGTCAGTACTGTGATTTTGGGCAATTCACGTTAAAAGAACTCTTGCAGACTTAATGCAATTTTTGTGAACTAACCGGCTGTGCAGGTTTTATTTTCAAGCGGGCGAAGCCTGCAACGCCACTGGTTCCTGCGCAAGCCCTTCGGGCTTCGCAGGAAGACGGGGATTTTTATTCCGTCTTTTTCGCAGGAAGACGATTATTTTTTCCCGTCATTCTGCGCGAAGCGTAGCGGAGGCGCAGAATCTAGCGTCTTTGCCCGCAGGGCTATATCTTTTTCAAGCGGGCGAAGCCCGCAACGCCGCTGGTTCCTGCGCAAGCCCTTCGGGCTTCGCAGGAAGACGGGGATAAAAGCCGCAGGGGGACTGTGAAAGTCTTTCGGGGAATTTTGTCTTGCCTCCCTACTTATTAAGACCAGCTATAAAAAGTCAATAGAGAAAAATCAAAAAATT
>JAUNNW010000164.1 GCA_030531285.1 Synergistaceae bacterium
ACATAACTTCAACGGTGATTTCTTTTATAAGTTTTGCGAGTTCTTCGTTATTCATCTCAGCACCGCCTATTTAAGGAATATTGAGGCATCTCCTGCCATATCGGTAAGTCTGCCCTGCTCGTCCATAATGCCTTTTTTGATTGCCCACTTGTGGAACTCAGGCGCAGGTTTCCTGCCCGAAAGTTCGCGCAGCGTTGCGTCATCATGAAAACTCGTGTCCTGATACGCAAGCATAACGTCGTCGCCGACAGGAACTCCCATGTAATAGTTGGCACCGGCTGCGTTAAGAAGCGTTGTCGCAATTTCCTGGTCGTCCTGCGTAATCGACGTATGGTTTGTATAACACGGCGCCATACCCATCGGCAATCCCATAAGTTTGCCCATAAAATGGTCTTCAAGATTGGCGCGTATCATTTCCTTGCCATCGTAAATCGTCTCAGGGCCAATAAAACCTGAAACGTTGTTAACCATAAACGGATCAAAACCTCTTGCGAAACCATAAGTACGCGCTTCAAGCGTCATTTCGTCAACGCCCTCGTCTGCGTTGATTGAAACTTCGGAGCCCTGTCCGGTTTCAAAATAAAGCAGATTGGGACCTGTGCCGAGGCAGCTCTGACGCGCCAGCGCGTAAGCTTCTTCAAGCAAAGCTTTGTTCACTCCGAAATTGTCGCATGCGGCGCCGGTTCCGGCTATTGACTGGAAAAACATTGAAAGAGGAACTCCCTGACGTACAGACTCCATTTGTGTCGTGATATGCGAAAGAACGGTAATCTGTGTCGGAATTTCGTTTTTAATCATAAAATCGTAAAGAGCCTCGGCAATGCGGCGCGTTGAATTAACATTGTCTTCAACGGGATTTATTCCAAGGCACGCATCACCTGAGCCGTAAGAAACACCTTCCATAACGCCAAGCAGAATAGTCTGCGGATCGTCTGTAACAGAATTTGTCTGGCAACGGTAAGAAAGAGTGCCGGGGATGCCAATCGTTGTATTGCAGGTTGTGGGATGAACTATCTTTTTTGCGCCATAGACAAGATCCATAGCGCTCATAATTTTCGCAACGGCTGCCGCGACCTCGCCGTTTATTGCCCACGTATTCCTGCGAAGGTCATCGGAGGTCGTCTTATGATCCAAAATCCACTCGCGCAGCTCTCCGATCGTCATATTTTTCTTCGCCTCGTAGGCTCTGCGGTTAATCGCGTCGTTGTTCACACGCGTAACCTCGTCCTTTTCGTACGGCACCGTCGGATTTTCAACAAGGTCTCCGACCGTGAGCTCGGAAAGCACGATTTTCGCCGCAACGCGCTCCGTTGCCGTTTCAGCAGCTATTTTCTGAAAACGGTCTGCTGATTTCGGCTCGTTCGCCTTCGCCATAACATCCTTTATATCGCGGAACTGAAACGTTTTGCCGTTAAGCGTGGTCTTCAATTTCATACCGATACACCTTCCCTGCAAGCAAATAATCTGCACACCTGTCAGCGATATGATTTTAACATAAACAACAGTTTTATGCATCTGAAAGAACAAAACGCATATCAGAGACTTCCCCTCAGCTCCCCCTCAGCAGCCCTGTATTTTGCCGGCAGGTTCCACTTGCATTAAATTATGCTATAATATCCTCACCACAAGGAGGTATGAGAACTATGAAACGGTTTGTTACAGCAGCATTTCTGATTTTTGCTTTTGCTTCGGCGGCATTTGCGGGTTCAATATCGCCGTCAAGCGCAGAGTGGGACAACACTGGCGGAAACGCAGAGAACCTTGTTTTTGACATGCCGGGCATCGAAGATGTAACAGCGCTGGAATTTGTCAACGACAGTTCTCACGTGATTTTCTCAAAAGATGAATTTGATTTTATGGAGTGGTATCATAAAAGTGCAGTGTTGAAAACACACCAATAGAAAAACACTAC
>JAUNNW010000165.1 GCA_030531285.1 Synergistaceae bacterium
CGCATCGGCTCTTGCCAAGACGGAAGTTTGTAAAGAACTTGCAGGTTCCGTGGCATTTATAGGAACGCCTGCTGAGGAATTTATAGAAATCACAAAGAGAAATGAAATGCGCAAAGAGGGGAAAATCAAATATCTTTGCGGAAAACCTGAAATGATCCGCCTCGGTGTTTTTGACGACATTGATATGTCGGTTATGATTCATGCGGGCGAAAACATTAAAGGCCCCGGTTTCGCAATTCCGAAAGGCGGCAATGGTTTCCGCACGTTCATGCTGAAATACGTGGGACGCCAGGCGCACGCCGCGGCTGCCCCCGAACAGGGAATTAACGCGCTGTATGCGGCGGTTGCCGGTATCAACGCCGTTAACGCGCTGCGCGAAACCTTCAGAGACGAAGACAGAGTGCGCGTTCATTTTATAATCACCAAGGGCGGGGATACCGTTAACTGCGTTCCCGACGACGTAAGGCTCGAAGGCTACGTCCGCGCGACAACAGCAGAAAAAATTGACGAAATTTTTGACAAAGTTATCCGTGCCTTCCGCTCTGGAGCGGATGCGCTTGGCGCAGAATGCCTTGTCAATTCATTCCCGGGTGATATGCCGTTTGTGCCTTCACAGGCTTTTAACCGCGTCTTTGAAGAAAATGCCGTTTCTGTCGCAGGACGCGGGAACGTTCAGGCTGATACAATTTTTGCCGCTTCTTCGGACATGGGCGACGTCATGCACATAATGCCCGCAATTCACCCGTTCGGCGGAGGCGTTGAAGGTGCCTATCATTCAAAAGACTTCAAGGTTCTTGATTTTGAGGCGGCAGTTTTAATGCCGGCAAAAGCAATTCTCATGTCAATCGTTGACCTTTTGGCTGACGACGCTTCAAAAGCGAAAGAAATTCTTGCAGACTTCAAACCTGTCTATACCAAGGAAGAATATCTTGCGGCGATGGATCGCAGATTCTTCTCGGAAATATAGAAAAAATCTAAAAAGGGGGATTTTTTATGGAACTCGTCGAAAAGGCGCTGCGCAATAAAAAGCTGCATATTCTTGCACTTATTCTTACGATTGCCGCAGAGCTGATAGGAACATGGAAGTTCAAACTTGGCCCTGCCATGCTTGTTCTTGTTCCGCTTCTCTATTCATTTATGCTGGGTGCCCTTTGCGGTATCAAATCACTCAAGGTGCTGAACGAAGATGACATGTATCAGGCATCGTCACTCGTCGGTGTAACCTTCTTCCTTCTTATGGCACGCTACGGCACACTTGTTGGTCCTAACTTCTTTGAAGTTATGAAAAACGGCGCCGCGCTCGTGCTTCAGGAATTCGGCAACATTGGCACGGTTTTCCTTGGTATTCCTGTCGCAGTCCTTCTCGGACTTCGCCGTGAGGCAGTCGGTGCGGCATTTTCAAACGCGCGTGAACCGAACCTTGCAATCATCGGTGAAAAATACGGGCTCAACTCACCGGAAGGCTTCGGCGTTATGGGCGTCTACATCACAGGCACAGTGTTCGGCGCAATATTCTGCAGCCTTCTCAGCTCTGTAATCGCTTCAACAATGGGCTGGTTCTTCTCGCCGGAAGCGCTTGCAATGGCGACAGGCACCGGAAGCGCGTCAATGATGACCGCCGCGCTTGCGCCTCTTACCGAAATGTTCCCCGCAAAGAAAGAAATACTTACTGCCTATGCGGCGGCAAGCAACATGCTTTCAGGACTTGACGGTACCTACATGTGCGTATTCCTCAGCCTGCCGATTTCAAACTGGCTCGTTCGCAAAATGGGCGTAAAAGATGCTCCGAGCGTTCCTGCGGCTGATGACAACGTCTATTCGACAAAGAAGTAGGAGGTAATATTATGAATTATCGTCAGATGGCAAAATTCCTCCC
>JAUNNW010000166.1 GCA_030531285.1 Synergistaceae bacterium
ATGAGTTTTTCGGCTATTTTGCCGCGTTCCATTATGCCGCCGGCAAGTATGAACATTGCTATCGCTATGAGCGATACAGAGTTCATTTGCGCAAAGCCGTAAGGAAGCAGCTGCGATGGATCGTAGCCTGCGTGGTTGGGGCCTCCGAAGAAGATGAGCCACGCGCAGGATACCATGAAGCTTACAGGCACTGGAACCCCTATTATTAATGTGGCAAGTAGGATTGCAAGCGCGGCGTAGATCATGCTTCGTCACTCCCTTTTGCAACGGATTTAAGCGAGCGGAGCAGGTCTGCGCAGAAGTACCACGCCATAAAAAAGAGTCCTGCAAATATTGCTATTGATGAACACCATGCAGGTATGCCCCAAAGTACGGATTTCGCCGTGAAGCGTCCATCTCCGAGAGGACCCATGAGGTCAAATTTAAAGTAGTTCCAGCCGTACCACACGAAGAGACAGGATATGCCGAAGGTGATGAGGTTTCTGAAAACGAGGAGCAGTCTTCGGCAGAGCCCGGGTTTCATGTAGGACTGAACAAGGTCTGCGGATATGTGGGTGCCTTCGAATGCGCCGTATGCCGCACCCATGAAATAGAGCCAGAAGGCGAAGACTTTTATCCATTCTTCGTAGCCGAAGAGATCTATTTCAAAGCAGTAGCGCAGTATGGTGGCGGCGCAGATTATGACCGTCAGCAGCATTGACATGCCGAAGCTTACAACCGCAAAGAGGTTTGTCGTTATTTTGTCAAAGAGAAACTCCGCCTTGCGGTTTCCTGCATAGACGGAGGTTTCCTGTTCTGTTTCTTTTATTTCGGTTTTTTCCGACATTTCTGTTATTTCTGTCAGGCTGAAGCCTATTTGAAATGTTTGATGAAGTCGTCCATGAGTTTTTTATCAACACCGCGTTTTGCGAATTGTCCCCATGAGGCAACGTTTGCGTCGTGAAGCGCTTTAAGCTGCTGTTTATTGTAGGTGAAGACTTTGATGCCGCGTTTTTTCATGAGTTCCATTGCCTGTTTGTCGTTTTTCTCTGCATCTTCAAGTCCTTTTTTTGTGTATTTCGCACAGACTTCGGCTACGATTTTCTGGTCTGCGGGCGAGATTTTTTTCCACGCTTTTTCGCTGACGAGTATGCCAAGGTATTCAACGGAGTACATTGTGTTGTACCAGTATTTCATTACGTCGCCAAGTATTGTGTATGCCGCGTAGGTAGGGTATCCGTCCGCCGCATCGCAGACACCTGTCTGCATTGACTGGTAGACGTCCGAGTATGGAATTGTAACGGGGCGGAAGCCCATTGCTTTTGCGCCGAGTTCGTAGCTGAGCATGTTAGGAACACGCGTCAGAACGCCTTTGTCAACTTTAGGATTGAGAGGCTCTTTTAGAGGCTTTTTGGAGGCAATGCCGATGAAACCTTCAATGTAACAGCCGAGAAGTTTGATGCCGACCTGATTGAGACATTTGTTGAGCTGCTGTGTCATCCAGCCGTCTGCCGCAAAGGTTTTTTTCGCATCGTCGTAGCTGCCTATGTAGCCGTTGATGTAGAGAATTTCAAGGCGGGGGTCAAAGTCTGTCGCTATTGACTGGCAGGAGAAATCAACCGTACCTTTCATGAGTTCGGGCGTGACCACAGAGTAGTTCCCGAGCTGGTTGGCGGGATAGACCTTGAGGACAACGCGGTTTTTGGTTTTCGCCGCTATTTCTTTTGAGATAGCCTGCATAAATTTTGTTGCAGGGTTGTTGGGTGCCGACTGTCCGGCGAAGCGAAATTCAGTCGCAAATGAAGGTATAACAACGGAAAATGCTATTGCAAAAGCAAGAACGAGTGTGAGTATTTTTTTCATTTTTTGCTCTCCCTTTCATACGGCTGC
>JAUNNW010000051.1 GCA_030531285.1 Synergistaceae bacterium
GCAGCATTTTTGTCGTTCCGTCAATAAAGCGGACAAGCCCGTGCACGTACGAACCGGAGTGCACGAGAGCTCCGACCTTTTCCTGCGCCATGCCAAACAACTGAGCAGCCTCAATACACTCAATGCCTTTATTCATAAGCGTTGCACTGTCTATCGTTATCTTTGCGCCCATGTTCCACGTAGGGTGTTTCAGCGCATCGGAAGGAGTCACCTTTTCCATCTGTTCAGCTGAAAAGTCTCTGAACGGACCTCCTGAAGCGGTGAGCCAAAGTTTTTCAACTTCTTCTGCAGGCGTACCTTCCATACACTGCCATACGGCGCTGTGTTCGCTGTCAACGGGTCGCAGCTGATTTTTATACTGAACAAGCGGCATAACCCAAGGACCTGCCACTACAATACTTTCCTTGTTTGCAAGAGAAACCTTTTTGCCCGCTTTAAGAGCGCATTGCAAAGCAGGAATTGCCGCCGTACCAGAAGACGCGAATACGACCTGGTCAACATCCGGAGAACAGACTATTTCAGACAATCTCTCAATTCCTGAAAGGCAGGTGAAATCATCATCCGAAAATGGAATTTCAGGATTGCTCAGGCAGAGGATTTTTGAAGAAAAAGCGTGTCCAAGCTCTTTCAATTTTTTTTCGTTTGAATTCGCGGCAAGAGCAACTACCCTGAAACATTCAGGAAAACGCGAGCAGACGTCAAGCACGGAACTGCCTACGCTTCCCGTCGCACCTATAACCGCTATGTTTTGCATTTCATTATGTTTCGTCATCTTACAAAAAGTCCGAAAATTATATACGCGATAACAGCGTTTACGAGCATACTGTCGAAACGGTCAAGCATTCCGCCGTGTCCCGGAATAATGTTCCCTGAATCCTTGACTCCGGCTTCTCTTTTGAGAACAGATTCTGCAAGGTCTCCTGCCTGACCGAGCACTCCGCAAAACAGTCCGAGCGCTGTCATATGCAGAAGCGGAAGCTTAAAAAGCAGCGCTCCCGCAAACGCACACAACATACAGGCAGCAGCCCCTCCGAAACTTCCTTCCCACGTTTTTTTCGGACTGACTTTGTCGCAAAGTTTGTGTTTTCCAAAGCGCCTTCCTGTAAAATAGGCGAAAACATCGCAAGCCCAGGTGCAGAAGAAAAGCACCGTAAGCAAAGCCTTGCCGTTTTCAGTATCACGCAGAAGTGCAAGATAGCACCACGGGAGAACGGCGTAAGCAACTCCTCCGATAAAGTTGCCGGTACTGCGCAGAGCCATGCTGTTGCCGCTTCTCTGTCTGTCCCACACCTCGTCGAACAGCACTAAAATCACAAAAATGGATGCAAAAACAAGAAACCGACCGCTTTCACGTTTAAAAACAATCGCATAAAGAACTGCTCCTGCAAACAGGAACATCAGTATAGGAGAATATTTATGGTCTTTTGCCGTAAGTTTGTAAAATTCCTGCAAAGAGGCAAGAGAGGCAGCTGAACATATCACAGCCCACAACGGATTTCCAAACCAAATGCCGCCCAAAACGGCTGTGACTACAAATATGCTGCCAACTATGCGCAGCGGTAAATCTGATTTTTTATTTTCCATAACGTCTGCTTCTTTCAAAATAACTGTCTATTGCCTTTTTCAGTTCTTCTTTGCCAAAATCAGGCCAAAGAGTGTCAGTAAAATAATATTCGCTGTATGCGCCTTCCCAGATCCAAAAATTGCTCATTCGCAGTTCTCCGCTCGTGCGGACAAGAAGGTCTGGATCGGGGACGTCAGGAAGATACATTTGTCTGCTCAGTTCAGCTTCCGTTATTTCCGCGACACCTGCTTTCAGCAGATTGTTCACCGCATCGGTTATTTCCCTGCGTCCGCCGTAGTTAAAGCAGACAATCAGTTGAATTACGTCGTTATCTTTCGTTTTTTCTTCTATACCGTGCAAAATTTCCGCTATTTCCGCCGAAACCATGTCAGAAGCTCCTGCAAAACGGATTCGCACACCTTCCTTCATAAGCTCGCGCAGTTTAAGCTTTGCGTAGAACTTGAACAGACCCATAAGCTGAGAAACTTCTTCGGCGCTTCTGTTCCAGTTTTCGGTGGAAAAAGCATAGACGGAGATGTACTTGACACCGAATTCCTTTGCCGCGCGAAGCGTGTTTTCAAGCGCCTTTACACCGGCGTGCCAGCCCATAATCTGCGGCAGTCCGCGTTTTTTTGCCCATCGGCGGTTTCCGTCCATAATCAACCCGATATGCCGGATCGTATTTTCCATTTTCTCCAGCCCCTTTATCCGAAGATTGTTTCGTCAAGTCTGCCTGTTTGTTTGTAACGCTCCCACTGACGTTTGACTTCCTGTATGTCAAGCCATGTGAGATGCTTCGGTCCACCCTCTTTGGACGTATTGTTGCGGAGCAGATAACTTGGGTGAAACATCGGCATAACAGCGGCGCCGTGCCATTCAAACCATCTTCCGCGCAGCTTTGTAATACCTTCCGTTGTTTTGAGTATCCAGCGCAGCGGTGTGTTGCCGAGAAGAACTATAAGCGCAGGCTTCATAATCAGAATCTGCGTCTGCAGATGCCTGTCGCAGCACAGCATCTCTTCCGGTGTTGGAACCCTGTTTTCAGGCGGACGGCATTTTACAATGTTCGTAATAAACACGTCTTTTCTTTCTATGCCAGCTGCGGACAAAATCTGCGTAAGCAGCTGCCCCGCGCGTCCTACAAACGGAAGTCCTTGACTGTCTTCGTCAGCTCCGGGACCTTCGCCTATAAACAGCAGGCTGCTCTTTCTGTCACCATCGCCGAAGACGACCTTGTTTCTTGTTTCGGATAGGGGGCAGGCTTTGCAGGCAAGCGTGAATTTCCTCGTCTCTTCCCAGAGAATTTCTGCTGCCTGCTCTCTTTCTTCATCCGTAAGTCCAAAAAGTTTTTCGCTCACAGCAAGACCTCCGCTACGGTTACGTTTATTTTTTTAATATCAATACCTGTAAAATATCCCACGCCGGACATAATGCGTTTCTTTACATTTTCTGCGACTTCAAGCAGCGTTTTGCTTCCGGCGAGTGCGCTGATTTCTACATCTATTTCAACTCCGTCGTCATATGAGCTGATTGAAAGTTCCTTCACAGCCGCTGTCTGCTCCGTTCTCAAGGCGAGAAAATGCGTGAGCTGTTTTATTGCTTCAGGCTCAACGTGCATTTCCCCGCAAAAACTGAACGGCGGATGCACGATTGTCTTTTCTGTTTCTTTTTCTTCATTGACACCCCAAATACCGCGGAGCTGTCCTACAAGCTTTCCGGAGAAATTTTTTCTTACAAGCGCCTGCGACACCGGAATTACGTGCTGTTTTTTCCCGTAACGCTCAATACGTGCTTTCTCCATATCTTCCTTTGTTGAAACGTCTTCTATGTGTATCGTGCGCGATGGCGCTTTCATTCCGAGTTTTTTAAGAATTTTGTCTGCCATGGAATCAGAAGTAGCGATCACGAGCAGGTTGCACGGCGAAACTTCCTTGAAAAACTCAATAACCTCGTTTCTGTGACCTTCAAAATCAAAAATTGCCCTTCGTATTGCACTTATGCGGTTAAGTTCGGATTTTGCGCTTTTTCCGCAAACGATACTTCCTTTGTGTATCACAAGTCCGTCGTCTATAATGTAATCAGCGCCAAGCAGAGATGCGACATACTGTGCACGCCGGCTTTTACCAGTTCCTGCCGCACCGCTGAATACAAAGGTTTCTATACTGTCAAAAATTATTTCGTTTTCAGTCATAAACTATTCTTCAATCAGCTTTATTTTCGCGCCGAGCGAATTAAGTTTCCCGATAATGTCCTCATAGCCGCGCCATACGTGGTCAAGATTACCAACTTTGCTCACACCTTCCGCGGCTATTCCCAAAAGAATCATGGCTGCCCCTGCACGCAGGTCCGTAGCAAACATTTCCGCACCCTTAATTTCTGGAACACCTTCAATGACAGCCGTGTTTTCCTGAACCGCAATTTTGGTACCTGTTTTGTTAAATTCAGGGACATGTCTAAGTCTTGATTCAAAAATACCCTCCTGTATTACGCTGGTTCCGTCAGCTATCGATAGCAAAGCCATAAACTGAGGCTGGGCATCAGTAGGAAAACCGGGATGCGGCATCGTTTTTATCGAGACAGCGGAAAGTTTTCCTGCGTATTCAGCAGTAATACTGTCAGGTTCAAGTGTCAGTTTTGCGCCCGCTTCTTCAAGCTTTTGCAGAGCTGCCGCAAGCATTTGCGGTTCAATGCCTTCAACCTTTACTTTTCCGCCGCTGATAACCCCCCCGACAAGATATGTAGCTGCTTCTATGCGATCAGGAACAACAGAAGCTCTTGAAGATTTCAGGAAATTCTGTCCCATTATGCGCATTGCAGGAGTTCCGTCGCCAAAAATAGGCACTCCCATACCACGCAGAACGTTTGCAAGATTCACTATTTCCGGCTCGCACGCAGCATTCTCTATTGTTGTAGAACCGTCCGCAAGGGCGGCTGCCATCATTATATTTTCCGTAGCTCCTACGGACGGGAAATCGAACGCTACATTTGCGCCCTTAAGCCTTCCGTCAGTTTCGGCGTAGACAGCTCCGTTGCGGAGACTGATACGCGCTCCCATTGCGCGCAGAGCCTTTATGTGAAAATCTATCGGACGGCTTCCGATTGCACAGCCTCCCGGAAGCGGCAGCACTGTTTTTCCGCAGCGTGCCGTAAGAGGCCCGAGAACCAGTGAAGATGCTCTCATTTTACGCACAAGATCCGCCGGAGTGTTCCATTCCAGATCTTCAGGAACGCTAATTTTCATTCTGCCGTCTGTAAAACTCACCTCTGCACCAAGCCGCTGCAAAAGCTCCGCCATGGTGCGAACGTCCTGCAAATCAGGAACGTTATCAAGTTCCAGCGCCTGTCCCTTGAGAAGAATTGCAGACGCCATCACGGGAAGAGCCGCATTTTTGGCTCCCTGCACCCGTACCGTTCCGTTAAGCGGCGTACCGCCTTTGATTAACATCTTCTGCAAATTCTTCACCTCACAAAGCAGGATCAAACCCTTGCTCTGTCTTTTCCTTATTCGTGCGTTCTGAAATATTCTTCAAGAGATTTTGCTATTTTCTTTGACGCAGTTCCGTCGCCGAAAGGCTGGTCGTCGCATTTTTTCCTGATTGCTTCGGCAAAACTGCAGTCTTCCATAATGCGCAGCGCGTTCAAAAGTATTCTTTCCCTGTCAACGCCTACAAGAATTCCGCTGCCATGTTCCACTGCCTCAGGACGCTCAGTTACGTCGCGCAGGATAAGCAGAGGTTTGCGTATTGCCGAAGTTTCCTCCTGTACCCCGCCGCTGTCGCTCATAAGGAATTTCGCTGCGTTCATCGTCCAGACAAAATCAGGATAGTTCAGCGGGTCGCAAAGAATAACCTGCGGTCTTTTTTCAAGATGTTTCCTGATAACCTCGCGTACAGCAGGATTCTTGTGCATCGGAACAACCATCCAAAGTTCGGGATGCCTGTCAAGCAGTTCCGTCAACGCAGAACAGATATTTTCCAGCGGCTCTCCCCACGACTCCCTGCGGTGGGCGGTAACAAGCACAAACGGCGCACCGTCAGGCAGCTTGGCAAAAATCTCAGGTTTTGACGTGTGGTCAACCGCGTAATACAGAGCGTCTATAACCGTGTTGCCTGTTACCGTTATCTCTGCTTTCGAGCCCTCTGCGACAAGATTTTCTTTCGCAGATTCCGTAGGTGCGAATGCCCAGTTTACGATTCTGTCGCAAAGCACGCGGTTCATCTCCTCCGGATACGGGAGATACATATTTCCGCTGCGAAGACCTGCTTCAACGTGACCTATTTTTATTTTCCTGTAAAACGCAGCTAAAGAGGCGGCAAAAGTTGTAGTCGTGTCGCCGTGAACAAGCACCGCGTCCGGTTTTACCTTGTCAAAATACTCCCCAGCTCCGGTCAGCACTGAAGACGTAATGTAATCAAGAGACTGAGCCTGCTTCATAATGTGCAGATTAAGGTCGGCTGTAAGCTTGAAATACTGCAGAGGCTGGTCAAGCATCTCAAGATGCTGCCCCGTTGCAAGAATTTCTACATCAAAATTTTCAACCTCCCTGAGAGCCATAACTACAGGAACCATTTTTATCGCTTCAGGACGCGTTCCGAAAACGCAAACTATTTTTCTTCGTTTGGTTGCATCAAGCATATTCAAGACCTCCGTTTAATATACGCGCGGAAACAGTCTGATTCCGAGCAGACTGAAGCCGGCGCATAAAATTGCAAAATGTATCGCGGCAAGCACAAAAAGCGTACAGAACTTTGAAAGTCCTGCGTCCTGCAGCTTATGGTGGGCATGTTTTCTGTCGGGAAGAAACGGTGATTTCTTTGAAATAATGCGCCGCGTCATGACTGAAAGAGTGTCAATAACCGGATCTCCGCCTATAAGAAACAGACACACACAGCTGTTGACAAGACTGCGGCCAAAGAAATCGGGAAAAAAGTTCCATGCAAGATGTGAAGCACATACAAAACCAAGCAAAGTGCTCCCGCCGTCGCCCAGAAACGTCTTCGGGAACGGGAAATTCCAAACCAGAACCCCAAAAATAAGCGTTGCCAGCATAAGCCACACATAACTGCCTCCCACCGAAAAAGCGGCAAGCACCGTAATCAGCGACAGTATAAGACACAAACCGTCCATTCCGTCAACAAGATTGTAGGCATTCGTCATGCCCGTGATCCAAAACACAAAAAGCAGTCTCTGCCACAGAGGAAGCGGAAGCGTGTATGAAACGCACACGGCTGCGCACAGCTGAAAACAGAGCCTGAGCAGCGGCGGAAGCGGATGCATGTCGTCCATGTAGCCAACAATAAAAATCAGAGAGGCCCCCGTAGCAATAAACGGGACTTCGACTCCCATATTGCCAACAAAAAGCGCCCACAACAGATAACCGCTCCAAAGGACTATACCGGCGCCACGCGGCATTATGCCACTGTGTTTCTTTCTTCCTCCGGGGACATCAACAAGCCTGAATTTCTTTGCCAGAGCAATCGAAACATAGGTGCCTGCAAGCCCCCAGAAAAAACTTATTAACGGAAAGAGATATCTGTGATACAAAACGCCCTATTTCGTGCCGAAAAGTCTGTCTCCGGCATCGCCGAGACCGGGAACGATATAACCGTGATCGTTGAGATGCGAATCAAGCGCAGCAATGTAAATGTCAACATCAGGATGCACTTCGTGGAACTTCTTCACACCCTCGGGCGCGCCTATGAGACATACAAGCGATATTTTTTTACCGCCGCGCTGCTTAATTGAAGAAACAGCATCGGCAGAAGAACCGCCCGTTGCAAGCATCGGGTCGACAACAAAAATGTCGCGTTCAGAAATGTCGTTCGGAAGCTTGCAGTAATATTCAACAGGTCTGAGTGTCTTGGGATCCCTGTAAAGTCCGACGTGTCCAACCTTAGCATTCGGAATGACCTTAAGAATTCCGTCGACCATTCCAAGCCCCGCGCGAAGAATAGGAACTATGGCAAGTTTCTTGCCGGAAAGCGACAAAACTTTCGTTTTCGCAAGGGGGGTCTCGATCTCGACCTCTTCAAGCGGCAGATTACGCGTAATTTCGTAAGTCATAAGTCCCGCTATTTCCTGAACAAGATCTCTGAAATCCTTTGAAGATGTATTTTTGTTCCTCATAATGCCTACTTTGTGGCAGACAAGAGGATGATTTAAAACTATTGTGCGTCCTGAGACTTTCTTTTCTTCCCACGGCAGCTTTGTAAAATGTTCTTCTTCATAAGCTGCGATTTTGTCAAGTCGTCCTGCATGGCGTTCACCCTCAAAATCTTCGGCGAGCCAAGCTTCAAGAATTTCCTTTGCGAGACCGGAACCGGTAACGCGGCTTCCGAGAATAAGCGCGTTGGCGTTATTGTGTCTGCGGCTCATTACAGCTGTAAAATGGTCGTGGCACAGGGCTGCGCGTACGCCCTTGACCTTGTTGGCAGCGATACTCATTCCTATTCCCGTGCCGCAGCATATAACTGCGGAATCAACTTTGCGCGCTGAAAGCATCTCGGCAGCCTTAAAGCCGAAATCGGGATAATCCACGCTCAATTCACCTGAAGCCGTTCCGCAGTCAACAGTCTCAATATTCTTCTCCTGAAGAAAAAGTTTCATTTCCTCCTTGAGCCCAAAACCTGCATGATCAGAAGCCAGTGCAATTTTCATAGAGCCACCCTCTCAAAATTTTATTTGCAAACCTTAAAACTGAAACTAATTTCCCAAACCTTTGAGCGCCGCCCGATGTTTCCGTCATATAACGCATATTCCCGCGAAAGAATATATGCCGAGAGTTATCGACGCGGCAAAAACAAAACCAAGGAGCACACGGAGATAAAACAGAAACGCGGTTCCTCCTGGCCATTTGCCGCTGCTGATATTCACAACGATACGCGAAATAAAAAGCGACAACACAAACAACGCGACAGCAACAAACGCCTGAAGATTAACCCTCGGAATCCCCGAAAGAAACTCCATCGCATTCCCGCCCTTCGTGCTTGTTTTTCAAGTATATATGATACCCCTCAAAACGCGATATGTCTAACACTTTCCGCAAAAATTACAAAACCTTACAAACGTCACGAAACGAAACAGCTTCACAAATCAAACGGCTTGGGATTTTTGGTATTTTCCAAGACGTTTTGTTTTGTTTTTTCTCCGTCACACGTGCCCGCAGAAAGACGATTATTTTTTCCCGTCATTCTGCGGAAATCCGTATCCCCAAACCATCATTCTGCGCGAAGCGCAGCGGAGTGTCAGCGCAGCCTGCCTGTGCCCTGTAAGGGTATGCCCCGTATGGGATAAATCCAGCGTCGTTAAATCTTTTTTTTCAAGCGGGCGAAGCCCGCAACGCCACTGGTTCCTGCGCAAGCCCTTTGGGCTTCGCAGAAAGACAGAGAAAAATAATGTCATTCTGCGGAAATCCGCAGGATTTAGCGCAGACTATCTATGATAAGTCAAGA
>JAUNNW010000052.1 GCA_030531285.1 Synergistaceae bacterium
TCCTCTTTACAAAACTTTTATTTCTTATCCCACAATTTTCCGTGTAGAGCCAAATTCGTGTGGAGTCATTATTGCGGGGACTTTGACAGATAAAATTTTGGGCGAATCTATATTAAGTATTGCAAATACTGAATATTTTGCGTTTCGTAAAAGTTATTAAAGTTTATTGATAAAGAAAAACTGAACGATAATTTCGATATTTGATTTGTCCTTCCGTCTTTGTTTTTCGTTCACGCAATATGTTTTACCGTAACATTATACAGTTTTCTAAACGCAAAACTTTTATTTTTTGAGAGTTTTGCGTTTAGGATTAAAAATCCATTGCGCCGTTTTCTTCCGTTTTCCGGCAGACAGTTTTTTTCTCTCAGTTCTTCAAGTGTTATGCCAAAGGCAGTAGTTTTTCGAAATCCAAACCGCATTGTGCCGATAATTTTGATCTCATACAGCATCGTTATTTTTTGAGTTTTTGGAGTGCCAGTCCGATAAGGCGGTCAGTGTGATCTGCCATAAACAGCGGGATGTTCAGCACATCATCGTCCAGTTTCAGATTGCCCAGAGAGAACCGAATACGCAGCCTAATCTGATCATGGAACAATTCTTTGAATTTCTTCAGGCTCTTGCTCGTTGTATTTGTCTCAGATTTAACTTCCACAGGAAAAATGTCATTTTCCCTCTGTAACATAAAATCTACTTCATAAGACGGGTTTGTTTGTGACCAGTACCGGGGAATAACTTCAAACTGTGTAATTAGTGTCTGCAGCACAAAGTTTTCCGTCAGTGCGCCTTTAAACTCTGTGAAAAGCCTGTTTTCTTCTCCGAAAGCATTGGGAGCGAGCTGTGCAAGGCGGCGCAGAAGTCCAACGTCCGCCAGATAAATTTTGAAAGCAGACAGGTCGTCATACGCTGATATTGGCAGTTTCGGAGCAGTACTGCGATAGATTTTATGTATCAGATGCGCGTCTGCAAGCCATTGCAGCGCATCTTCATATTCACGGGCGCGAGCTCCCTCTTTGACAACTTTGTAAAGAAATTTTTTGTTTTCGCGTGCAAGCTGTGACGGAACAGACTTCCAAATCATTGATATTTTCGGAAATTCGCTAACGTTGGGATGCTTGGCAAAATCCCTTTCATATGCGCTTATAATTCCGGACAAAGCTTCCTGCATAGCAGAGACGTCTCTTGCTTCCGTCCACATCAGGACAGGTTCCGGCATCCCTCCGGTAACGTAGTACATTTTCAGTTTTTCGCAAAGCGGATTAAAAAAGGCATTCGGCACTGGCTCAATTGTATCAATCTGTTCCATATATTTTGACAAGTTCTCGTCACCGTTGGCAAGCAAGAATTCAGTAAAGGTCATAGGATCAATCTGCATAAAGCTTACCTTGCCGACGGGAAAGGATGACGGTTTTGCAAGTGCGATGCCAAGCAAGGAGCCGGCGCAGGCAACATGATACTGAGGAGCATTCTCGTAAAAATACTTCATTGCGTTGATAACCTTCGGACAATCCTGCACTTCATCAAAAATTATCAGTGTTTTTTCCGGCTCAATCTTTTGTCCGCCTGCCAATGTCAAGTTTTGCAGGATACGGCGAACGTCCTTTGTCGTTTCAAAAAACTGTTTGTACTCTTCGTTCTCGTCAAAGTTAAAATAAGCTGTATTCTCATAGCAGCGTCTGCCTAATTCTTTGAGAATCCAAGTCTTCCCCACCTGACGCACACCTTTCACAATCAGAGGTTTGCGGTAAGGAGAATTTTTCCATTCAAGCAGTTTCTTCAAAACAGTTCGTTCCATAGATGCACCTCGAACGTTATTATATGCGCTTCATTGTTTTTCAACACACCGTTATTTTACACGTTTCCGGTTCAAAATCAACAAAAATCACATAATTATACAGATTTATGTGAGAAATATCACATTTTTATATATAAAAATGTGATTTAGAGGAAGGTTAGACTGTTTTTGATGTAACTTTTCTCTAAAAGACAAATAACTATTATGCTAAAGCCTGCGAAAGAAAAACCGTTCCGGTGACAGTGTTTTTTTCGAAAAGCTGAGTTTGACTAAACGCAAAACTTTTATTTTTAGGAAGTTTTGCGTTTAGGATTAAAAATCCGTCGCGCCGTTTTCTTCCGTTTTCCGGCAGACAGATTTTTCTCTCAGTTCTTCTATCGTTATGCCGCGCTCTTCCATGCGGCGTTTGAGTATTTCGTAGAGCTTGTAGGCGTCTATGGCGTCTGGCAGTGCACGGTGGCATTCTTTACTGCGTATGCCGAAGTGTCGCGAGAGCGTTTCAAGCGAGTGGCTGTGGACTTCCGCCGGTTTCGGTATGACGGCGTAGGCAAGTTCGCAGGTATTGATATAGCAGTTTTGATATTCTATGCCGAGTTTCTCCGAGAAGGCTTTTGTAAAAAGTCTCGTGTCAAACGGGGCAAAGGGGCTTGAGTGTTCAAGCACCGGAAGTTCCCCGATAAACGTGCGGAGTTTTATCAGCGCTTCAGTTATGCAAGGCGCGTTTTCAAGCATTGCGTTTGTTATATGGTGTACGGAAAATGCGGTCGGATATCCCCTGTCATCATAAAGTCGCTCGTCAACCGGTTCGGACGGTTTAACAAGTGTTTCAAACACGTCAGCGATTTCGCCCTTGACAATCCGCACCGCGCCAATGTCTATTATTTCCGCGCTGCGTCCTATGCCTGTGGTTTCGGTGTCGTATGCGACGTATTCCGATACAAGCAGCCGTTTTGTTATGTTTCTTCTCGGGTTAACCCAGCCAGTTGCGTTCATTTTCTCCGCCTCCGCCGTAATTATACAATAAAAATAGGCAGCGGGCTCACACTGCTTCTTTTTAATGCCTGTATCGTGCGGAAGCCGTATACCCATTATTGAGTAGAGCTCTCCGGCTTCCGCTTCTTCTGTGTCCGTCTACGCACGGAGACATTCAATGGTTTTTCTGTAGCATTCTGCGGCTTCTTTGTACGAGCCTGCTCCGTAGTAGCTGTTTGCAAGCACTTCCCACGTTTTTGCCATCGGCTCGATCTTCACGCTCTGTGCGGCCTTTTCCGAAACAGCCGTAAAGAATGTGCTGAATTTGTCGCTGATAAGTTTCTGCATTTTTCTGTCACAGTAAACGGATTCGAATTCTTTGCCGTTCAGGCAGCATTTCTGCATCAACATTCCGCTTTCAAGGCCTTTGGCGGTCGGTTTCGTCCTGCCTGTTTCTTTCACCCAGTAGCCTTCCGAAACAAGCCAGTCAGATACCGTTTTAAAGGTCAGAGCCTCCGAGTTGTAACGCGTGTTGAGCATCTTGACAATTTTTGTCACCGAACGAAGCTCAGGATTGTAATTTCTCTTTTCTCCATGTACCGTTCTTCCGCTTTCGTTGTTCTGCACTGCCGTAACTTTCTCCTGCATAATAGTCACCTTCCTGTCTGGATTTGTGTTACAACTAATATTTAAGCGCGTATTTTTTAAAAAATGTCATTTTCAAAATGACATTTTCAGCTGAATTTGTGTCATAATAAAAATTTCCCGCACAGGCGGGAAATCAGTTTTGCACTCTTGGGGAAGCCGACGGTTCAGCGCGCTTCGCGAAGTATCGGCTGACCTATCTGGCTGAGCAGGTAGTTGACATCGTCAGCCACATAGATTTTGTTCATAATGCAGTACATTATTGTTTTGTCAAAGACAAAGGATTCCGAAAGCACAATTCTGGCTTTGCGCAGCAGGCTCTGCGTTTCCTCAAGGCTGAGTTCAAGCGTGAGGGCAAGGGCGATAGCCGTTCCTTTCGAGCAGTGTCCATTTTTGACGTTGTTGAACACGCTGCGGCTGACATCGGCTTTTTTGTAGACCTCGGAGTCTTTTAGTCCCTTTTCGTCTATAATGCACATTACGGCGTCGGAGAAACTCGTATCCGTTTTGTTCAGTTCGGCTATTTCGGCATCACTGAGAGGCAGCGGTGAAGCTGCGCGGTGTCCGCCGAATTCGCTCTCTTCGAGGTAGTTTTTCAAATTTTTAAGATGTTTTTCAAGTTTCGCTCTGTCCGTCATACCGGTATTCTCCTCCAAACGTTTGATATTGTGCCTTATATTAGAGCAGCATTATTCCAGTCAGCATTCGTTCTTCCGCGCAGCCTTTGCGGAAAGACGGGCATACTCCGGAATGGAACGTGCAGATTTCGCTGTGCGACACGTTTTCCCGCTTTACGCCGAGCTTTTCAAGCGTCAGCCGTATTGCAAACGGCAGGTTAAGCAAATATTTTCCGTTTTCTTTCGGCGTAAATATTTTTGCCGTTTCTTCTCTGCTGAATTTTTCTTCAAAGCGCGGCAGAAGACCGGCGCTTACTTCGTAGCAGTCAGGACAGATGCACGGACCGGTTGCGGCGATTAAATTTTCAGCTTTCGTGCCGAATTTTTCAGCCATCACTTTTACCGCGTTCTCCGATATTTTTCCGGCAGTGCCTTTCCAGCCGCTGTGAACCATTGCCGCCGCTTTCTGCACGGGATCGTAAAGATAAACCGGTACGCAGTCGGCTTCAAGCGTGCAGAGCATAAGTTTTTTTTCGTTTGCCGCAATGCCGTCAAAGCCGCTTTCCGTTTCCAGTTTTAAAATACCTTCTCCGCCGTTCTGTTTCGTGACAAAGCGTACAGCAGAGGT
This sequence comes from Synergistaceae bacterium, assembly GCA_030531285.1. Lineage (GTDB taxonomy): Bacteria > Synergistota > Synergistia > Synergistales > Synergistaceae > Equadaptatus. Next base: position 4,655 of record JAUNNW010000052.1, read on the forward strand.
GTGCGTCTGCGACGGTCTGATTATGTCGGACAAACTTATATCAAACTGTTCTGCCAATTTTTTCCAGCTTTCAGCGCTGCGCTTTGGGTCTTTCCATAAGCATTTGTCTTCCGGAACAAAGAATGCGGAAACGCCGCCGTATTTTTCTATTTCTTTAAGATGGCAGATCTGCATTATTTCACCTGTTTCAAATATTCGCTGAGTTCTTCCGGAAGCGGCACACGAAAATCCATTTTTTCGCCGCTTCGCGGGTGCAAGAAGCTGAGCTTCCAAGAATGAAGGAATATCCTTTCTGCACCGAACGGTGACTGACGTGACGGGTCATAGAGTCTGTCGCCGACGAGAGGACATTTCAGCGCTTTCAGATGAACTCGTATCTGGTGCGTTCGACCTGTGTGCAGACGGCAGACGACAAAGGAAAAGCCGTTTCTGCTCCACAGTGTTTTGTAATCCGTCCATGCGTCGCGCCCGTCGGCAAGCACTGCCTGACGCAGTCTGTTGTACGGATCCCTGCCTATCGGATAACGTATTTCGCCTTCGGGGGACGGCAGCGTTCCGTTGCAGAGCGCAAGATATTCTTTTTCGACGCGGCGGGCTTTGAAATCGCGAAACAAACCTTCCTGCGCAAGTCCGTTGCGTGCGACGACCATAAGTCCTGAGGTCGTTGAGTCAAGCCTGTGTACTATCCCTGGGCGCTGTACGCCGTTAAGCGAACCTATATCGGGAAAACGATATAACAATCCGTGGACGAGCGTACCTGTCCAGTGTCCCGGCGACGGATGGACAACAAGCCCCGCAGGTTTGTTGATTACAATTACGTCTTCGTCAGAATATACGACTTCAAACGGAACGTCTTCAGGTTCAAGGTCAAGCGTTTCGACAGGCGGCACCTGCACGTTTATTTTGTCGCCAAAGGCTGCTTTAAGCGACGGTTTGACGCGTCTTTCAGGAATAAGAACAACAGAGCCCTCCTTTATAAGTTTTGCGGAGAAAGCGCGGGAGACACCTATCAGTCGGGAAACCGCATAATCAAGTCTGTGCCCGTCAAGTGTTTCGTCAACGGCAAACTGCTGCAGCCCGGAACCGTTTTCCGCCGGACTGTCAGATAAAAGTTGGGGAGCGCAAGTCTCCCCAACTTCGATATTGCTTAATTCTCTGTTATTTTCCAAGAACTTCTCTGCAGCGGTCACATATTCCGTTTTCGGCGACCTCTGCCCTTCTCTGCCAGCATCGCGGGCATTTTTCAAATTCGCATTTGCTGACCGCGATTTTAATGCCTGTTGCTTCGTCTTCGTATGCATCGCCATTGATTTCAGCTGACGTTTTGCAGTTTGAAACTATCAGGAGCGTGCGCCACTGTTCGTCTGTAAGTCTGCAGGAGAGGTCTGTAAATTTTTCGCCGAAGGCGATTGTTACATCGGCGTCAAGAGGATGGCCGATTACGTTGTTCGCGCGCGCGCTTTCAAGCCCGCGGAGTACCGCCTGTCGAGCGTCAAGTATTTTGTCCCAAAGCTGTTCAAGTTCAGGATCTATGCCGCAGACGTCCGCATCCGGCCAGTCTGCAAGGAATACGCTCTCAGGCAGCGACGCGTCTTTTTCTCTCAGGCACTGCCAGATTTCTTCCGCTGTGAAAGAGAGAACGTTGGACATCATAACAGTAACCGCTTTGAGCACCTTCCACATTGTGGTCTGTATCGAGCGGCGCGCCGCCGAATTTTCAGAATCAGTGTAGAGACCGTCTTTATTGATGTCTATGTAGAGCGCGCTCATTTCCTGGTCGCAGAACTGGTGAATAAGAGTCATCGGCTGATGGAATTCATACGCATCAAAGCCTTTCGTCACGCGGTCGCGCAGTCTGTCAAGCTTGAGCAGTATGTATTTGTCAAAGTCGCCGAGCTGTTCGTTCGGAACCATATTCTTCGCCGGATCAAAGCCGTTGAGGTTGCCGAGCAGGAAGCGTGCCGTGTTTCTGATGCGGCGGTATTCTTCCGTAAGCGTTTTGAAGATTTCTTCCGAGATACGCACGTCGCTTCTGTAATCTGACGAGGCAACCCACAAACGAAGTATATCGGCACCGTATTTGTCGGAGATTTTTTCCGGCGTCATTACGTTGCCGAGAGATTTTGACATTTTTCTTCCGTCGCCTGCCATAATAAAGCCATGTGTTAGAACTGTTCCGTACGGCGCTCTGCCGCGGATTGCAACGCTGTTCAAAAGCGACGTCTGGAACCATCCTCTGTGCTGGTCGCTGCCTTCAAGATAGAGATCAGCAGGCCATGAGAGATCGCTCCAGTTGTCGAGAACTGCTGAGTGGCTCGTGCCTGAGTCAAACCATACGTCAAGTATGTCTGTTTCTTTTTTCAGATGTTTGCCGCCGCATTTCGGGCATACTGCAAGATCGCCGACAAGATCTTCGTTTGACATTTCCCACCAGCAGTTTGAACCGTGCTCGCGCACCTTTTTTGCGACTCTGCGGATGCGGTCTCCGGTAAGGATTACTTCTCCGCAGTCTTCGCAGTAAAACGCCGGAATGGGAACACCCCATGTCCTCTGACGCGAGATGCACCAGTCAGAGCGGTCGCGCACCATATTTGTGATACGGTCTTTGCCCCAGTCGGGCACCCATTTGACGCTGTCAATTGCCTTGAGCGCTTCGTCTTTAAATTTTGACACCGAGATAAACCACTGCGGCGTGGCACGGAATATAACCGGCTTTTTGCAGCGCCAGCAATGAGGATACGAGTGTTTGATTTTGAGTCTTCCGAGAAGTCTGCCGGACTCTTCAAGCATTTGGAATATGATTTTTTCCCCGTCATGAATCGGCATGCCGCCGACAAACGGAAGATCTTTCACGAAACAGCCCTTGTCGTCAACCGAGTTGAACACATCAATGCCGTAGCGTATGCCGGTTTCGTAATCGTCCGCACCGTGTCCCGGAGCAGTGTGCACGCAGCCCGTACCTGTGTCAAGCGTGACATAAGGAGCAAGCACGACAGGAAGTTCAAGATCGTAGAACGGGTGCGTTGCTTTCGTGTTTTCAAGTTTCTGACCTTCGCATACGATAACCGGTTCGCCGAATTCAAGTCCTGTCGCTTTCGAGACTTCGTCCTTCAATTCTGTTGCAAATGCGAATATTTTGCCTGCAGCTTCGTAGAAACCGTATTCGTAGTGCGCGTGAAGCGCAACCGCACGCGACGCAGGAAGAGTCCACGGCGTTGTCGTCCAAATTATAATATTGACGTCTTTGCCTGCAAGTTCGGGGAATACCTTATCTGCACCCTGATATTTGTAGGCAACGTAAATTGACGGTGAGATTTCGTCGCCGTACTCAATTTCGGCAGCGGCAAGAGCCGTCTGGCAGTCCATGCACCAATATATCGGCTTGTTGCCTTTGTAGATATAGCCTTTGTCAGCCATTTCCGCAAGACCTTCAAGCTCCGTTGCCTCGTACGCCGGAAGCAGTGTCATATACGGATGCTCCCAGTCGCCGATTACGCCGAGTCTCTGGAATTGTCCTGACTGGACATCAATAAACTTTCTTGCGTAAGCTTCGCAGCGTTTGCGCAAGTCTATCGGCGTAAGCGTGTCGCGGTCAACACCGTCTTCTTTGAGGACCTTAAGTTCCGTAGGAAGTCCGTGCGTGTCAAAACCCGGGACGTAGGGTGTAAAATATCCGCTCAGCCATTTGTATTTAACGATAAAGTCTTTCAGAATTTTGTTGGTCGCCGTTCCGATATGAATGCTGGCGTTTGCGTACGGCGGGCCGTCATGAAGTATAAACGACGGTTTGCCGCTGTTTTTCTTTTTCAGTTCACCGTAGAGATCCATACCCTGCCAAAATTTAAGAAATTCAGGCTCGCGCTGCGCAAGGTTCGCCCTCATAGGGAATTCAGTCTGCGGCAAAAGCAGTGTTTCTTTGTAGTCCTGTGCCATATCCGTGCCTCCGTTATACTGCGTATATTTTGCTCATCGACCGCAATATTATACTTACCATACGCGTCTTGGGCAAGTTATAAATTTAAAAAAGGCAGGGAGAACGCAGCTCTCCCTGCCAAATTGAACCTTAGGATAAAATTACTTCTTCAGCAATTTTTTAAGCTCTGCAAGTTCAGCCTCAAGCACGTCAATTCTCTTGTTCTCCTCTTTAAGAGCCTGAATTTCTGCATCCTGCGCCTGATTTCTCTCGTTCAGATACTTCACTTGTTTTTGAAGTTCTGCCTTTGTCTGCGCCGTTTCGCCCTTGCCGAATTTAAGGCTTACGCCAGCGTTGTACGCATTTTGGCTGTTGCCGATGCTTGTTGACGCAGAAAGCATAAGATTCGGGCTTG
>JAUNNW010000053.1 GCA_030531285.1 Synergistaceae bacterium
GAAAAAATATTTCCGTCTTGCCCCCGGTGCCGAAGTGCGGCTTAAATATGCGTACTTCGTCAAATGCACAGACGTGATAAAAGACGCAGACGGCAATGTCATCGAACTTCACTGCACGGTTGACATGGAAAGCCGAGGCGGAGAAGCGCCGGACGGGCGCCGCGTAAAGGGAACTCTTAACTGGGTAGGGGAAGGCGATGCAGTAAAAGCCCGCATTAACCTTTACGACCATCTCTTCACAATAAGAAACCTCGGCGACATGGAGGAAGGAAAGGATTACAAAGACTACCTGAATCCGGAATCCCTTAAGGTTATTGAAAATGCCCTTGTAGAGCCGTTGCTTGCGGATTCCGCGCCGCTTGACAAATTCCAGTTCCTCCGTCACGGATATTTCTGCACGGACAAGGATTCAACGCCGGAAAAACCTGTATTCAACCTTGCAGTAACGCTTAAAGATTCATGGGGCAAAGAGATCAAAAAACAAGGATAGCAACCTCAATTCATTCAAAAAAAAACATTCTCCGCATTGCGGAGAATGTTTTTTTTGAATTTACTTTTTAATCGTCCATTTGATACCAGAACGGGCGGAGGAACTTGAGGCAGCAACCTTGTTCAACCTCCGGTCCAGAGTCTCTGCGTCCTGTCTGGACACGGATTTCCTGATCACCGACTTTAATAAGGTAGTCGATGATTTCGCCGAGGAACGCTTTGCGCAGTACAAAGCCGCGTACCCCGTCAGGATCGCTTTCGCTCGTGAAGTTGATTTCAGTCGGACGGCTTGCGAGACTGAACGTGCGTTCGTCTTTCATGCTGTTCGGCGCTACAAGAGACGCAGGAAGTGCAAGCTCTGAGCCTGATATGTGTGCAGTGTCTCCCTTCCACTGGACGTCCGTGAAGTTTGATACGCCGATGAAACTGAAAACGAATTTGTTCGCAGGGTTGTTGTAGATGTTCAGCGGCGTGTCAACCTGCTGCATAACGCCGAGCTTCATAACGAGAATTCTGTCGGAAAGCGCCATGGCTTCGGACTGGTCGTGCGTTACGTAGATTATTGAGAAACCGTACTTGTTCTGCAGTTCTTTAATTTCGAAACGCATTTCTTCCCTGAGATGCGGGTCGAGGGACGAAAGAGGTTCGTCAAGAAGCATAACGTCAGGATTGATTGCAAGAGCGCGGGCAAGTGCAACGCGCTGTTTGCCGCCGCCTGAAAGATCTGCGGGGCTGTCATTGGCAGAGTCCAGCAGGTTGGTAGCGGTCAAAGCATCTTTGGTGCGGCGCTCTATTTCAGCCTTTTCAAGCTTTCTGAGGCGGAGCGGGAACGCTATGTTTTCGTAGACACTCATGTGTGGCCATACTGCAAACGCTTGGAATACCATTCCGAAGTTTCTGTTTTCTGGAGGTGTGTAATGATGTTTCTTAGGTGACGAGAAAAGCTTGTCTCCTACCCAGACCTCACCGTCTGTAAGATCTTCGAAGCCTGCCACCATGCGCAGCGTAGTTGTTTTGCCGCAGCCTGACGGTCCAAGCATTGAGAAACATTCGCCTTTGTCTATTTTCAGATTGAGTTTGTTCACTGCCGTAACGTCTCCGAAACGTCTTGTTACGTCTATTAAGCGGACAAAGGACATGTTATTCACCTGCTTTCTTGGTTATGCGGTTGATGATCGACTGGCAGATTACTATAAGTATCAGAGCAATACCTGCGAGGGCTGCCGACATAACCGTTTCGCCGTCTTCATTCAGCGTGTAAATTGCAACGCCGATTGTTCTTGTAGTCGGGGCGTAGAGCATAATTGAAACCGTAAGCTCGCGGAGTGCCGGAAGGAAGATAAGGAAGAACGCGCTTATCATGCCAGGGCGCACGAGAGGAATGACGATATCCTTAAGCGACTGCCACATGGTTGCGCCGCAGGAACGGGAGGCTTCCATAAGGGAATCGTGAACCTGTTCCAAAGCCGCTGTGTTTGCACGTAGCGAGAACGCCATATAACGTGCGACGTAGGCAACAAGGATAATCCATACCGTGTTGTAAAGGTTTATTCCGAATTTGCCGCTCCACGCAAGGATAACGCCCAATGCAATAACTGATCCCGGGACTGAAAAAGGAAGCATACCGAGGAATTCGAGTATGCCCTTTCCCTTTACCTTCATCTTGACGATGACGTAGGATATCATAACGCCTGCGAACATGGTGATTGCGGCGGCTGCCAGACCGAGGGAGAGACTGTTTAAGATTGCGTCCTTGGTTACGTCGTATTCCGTAAGTATGTACTTGTAGTTGGCGAGTGACATATTCGCCCACGTGAGCGGAACTCCGTAGGTGTCAACGGAACCGATCATAAAGATGATGGCTGTTGGAAGCAGAATCGTGAAACCGATGTAGGCAAGGCAGAAGAAGAGTAGCGGATAGCGGAGACCGCGGAGCTTGAGCTCCATAGGTCTGAACGATTTTCCGCCGATAATCTGATAGTGACCCTTGCTGAGTATTTTCTGCTGTGCCCATATAATGGCGGCGGCGGTGACGACGAGAACCGTTGAAAGAACTGCTCCGGTGCGTATTGATTCGAAGGAACCGGCGCTTTGGTGAATCTTTTCGTAAATAAGCGTTGGTATGTTGTAAATACCCTGTTCAATACCCAAAACTGCAACGGTTCCGAAGTGCGCCATTGAATAAAGCATAATCAGAAGCGCGCCTGACATGATTGAAGGAAGAACGAGTGGTATGGTGATTTTGCGCGTGATTGTGAAAAGTCCGGCGCCGGAAATTCTTGCGGATTCCTCAAGCGTTGGGTCCATGCGTTCAAGAGCGCCGCAGACCTGAATAAAGACAAACGGGAATAGATACATGACCTCGACAAGGCTTATGCCGAGATAGCTGTAAATGTTAAACAGCGGCTGATCCGTTTCAAAAATTCTCATAAACAGTCTGTTGATGTAGCCTGCGTTCGGTGAAAGAAGCATTTTCCACGCGAGAGCGCCGATGAATGACGGAAGCATGAAAGGAACAAGGAAAAGACCCTTCATGAATTTTTTGTAGGGAAGGTCGGTACGCGTGACCAGCCATGCAAAAAACGTGCCGACAATTGTTGAGCCGATCGTTGTCATGCTTGCGATTACGAGAGAATTTTTCAGCGCGGAAAATGTATCAGGTTCGGTCAGAACAGCGATAAAGTCTTTGCTGTTGAATTTCCCGCCGACGAAAAACGCATTGAAAAGTATAAGAAGCACCGGCCATGCAACAAATATAACGAGAATTGCTATGGCGAGGAAAAGAATTATATGTGCAACGCCGAAGCTGCTTTCTTTTTTGATTGCACTCTGACTCATTATTCTTCAACCTCCTTCAGCTGTTCTGCGTCAAACCAGTGCAGAGCCTTAAACGTGACGAAAATTTCTTCGCCTTCCTTAAACATAAGGTTGCTGCTGATGGCCTCATGCGTAACTATTTCCGTACGGAGCGTTTCGCCGTCAATGTCAATGGCGTAGTCCATCGTTGCGCCGAGGAAGTTTGCTCTTCTTACAATGCCTTTAAGCGTTCCATCGGTTCTGCTGACGGAAACGTCTGAGGGACGGAACCCGACGACCCATTCGTGTCCGACATTTGCCTTAGGAGCGTTCAGCGAAACCTCCTGCGTGCCGCCGCCGACATAGAATTTCCCGTCCGCTTCGCGGATTTTAAGGAAGTTCGCAATGCCCATAAATTTGAATACGAACATGTCGGCAGGTTCTTCAAAAATCTCGTACGGAGTTCCTATCTGGCGGATCTTGCCCTGCTTGTCCATGATTGCGATACGGTCGGAAATCGCGAGAGCAACCTCCTGGTCGTGCGTGACGTAGAGAACCGTAATGCCGAATTTGCGCTGAAGGTCTTTAATTTCAAAACGCATCTCTTCGCGGAGGTTTGCGTCAAGGTTGCTCAGCGGTTCGTCAAGAAGCATAACTGCCGGGTCCGCAACGAGTGCGCGCGCAAGCGCTACGCGTTGCTGCTGTCCGCCTGAAAGCTCCGAAGGCAGACGTTTGTCCAGTCCGTTCATGCCTACTACGTCTATCATGCGCATAACAAGCTGATTGATCTCATCCTTGGGGCGTTTTTCCATTTTAAGGGGATACGCGATATTCTGATAGACAGTCATGTGAGGCCAAACCGCGTAATCCTGAAAAACGATGCCTAGCGTGCGGCGTTCCGGAGCGACGTATGTGCCGGTTTCGCTGTCCGCAACGACAACGTTGTCTATTTCAATCTTTCCCGCGTCAGGCACTTCGTGACCGGCGATGAGACGTATAAGCACAGTCTTGCCGCAGCCCGACGGACCGAGCAGGGTAAAGCATTCGCCCTTGACAATGTCAAGGTTAAGGTTATCGTAAACTGTATGTTTGCCGAATGCCTTTGCCACTCCTTTTATTCTGATAATATTTTCCATCCTGTTTCCTCCTGACAATTAAATCAAAAGGCAGAACAGGATAGCCCCGTTCTGCCTCTGAAAGTAATCAGAACTATCTCTTTTTCATTATCTCGGAGAATTTCTTGATTGTGTCTTCCTTTGTTTTGACTGCTTCGTTGTAGTCTATTTTGATTGACTGTGCAAGAGCCGCTTTCGGTTTCGGAAGCGTGAAATTTTTGTTGGGCATTACAACGTCTTCGCGGACAGGAATCGTGCCCTGTGCTGCTACGAGCGTCTGAGCCTCTTTGCCGAGCATGTAGTCAACAAACTTCTTTGCTGCTGCAAGGTGCGGCGTGCCTTTGAAAATTGCGATCGGTGAGGGAACGACGAGGAGTTCTTTCGGGTAGCACATCTTGATGTGTGCCCCCTTCGTGATTTTATTGTCGGTAATGTAGTCAACTGCGAGCGATGCGAGAAGTTCACCTGACGCCGTGTCATCGATAACCTGACCTGAACCTTTGCCGATGCGTCCGCCATTGGCTTTAACGCCTTCCCAGAATTTCCAACCGAATTTCTTTGCGAGAAGCGCTACGCTCATGTATGAGGTTCCTGAAAGTGCAGGGTCAGCAACGCCGAAACCGTTTTTGAATTCAGGTTTCATAAGGTCGCTCCATGCTGTAGGGTCTTTTTTCACTCTGTCGGTATTGACGATGATGCCGAGCGTGCCGAGACGTGCAGCGTGGAATGACCCGTCATAATCTTTGAACGGGTTGATTGTCTCTTTGAATTTCGGGCTCTTGTATTTCTCAAGAATGCCTTCCATGCGCATCTTGTAGAAATCAGGAACTTCTGACGTCCAAAGAACGTCTGCAAGGATTTTGCCGCTCTGACGTTCTGCTGCTATTTTTGCCATAAGTTTGCCGGCACCGGCTGACTGATAGCTGACTTTGATGCCGGGGTTCTGTGCTTCGAATCCCTGTACGATACCCTTAATGAGGGATTCCTTCATCGACGTGTAGACGATGAGCTCTTCTGCTGCTTCTGCTTTACTGACGAGACCTGCAAACCCGGCTGCCAGTATTGCGAGAACGAGTACTGCTGAGAAAACTTTGCGCATTGCTATTCCTCCCATAAAAATGTTGTTTCGGGCGTTTGCAAAGGCGTTCGCCTTATAATGACAGCGAAAGCTTTGCTCGCATAAACCCTTACTTTGAGATTGTACCACGTTTCAATATAAATGTAACAGAAAAAAATAAAAATTTACAATCTGATTTGTCTGCCTTATAATACGGCGGTATAATTTCGGCGGGTGATGTGATATGGACGGCAGCAGGAAATTTTACTTTGTACGTCACGGTCTGACGGACTGGAACGCTGAGTCAAGATTTCAGGGACGAAACGACATTCCTTTGAACGCTGAAGGAATAACGCAGGCAAAAACAGTTGCGCTCAGGCTTGAACAGAGCAGCGCGAAGACTGTGCTTTCAAGTCCTTTGTCACGAGCCCGACAGGCTGCTGAAATTATCGCAGGAGACAAAAGAAAGTTAATTGTATGGGATGAACTGACAGAACAGTGCTTCGGCGACTGGGAGAGAAAAATATTCGCTGACATACGCACGCAGTACAAAGAAGAGTACAAGGCATGGCGTATGGGAAAGGCTGACGTTCCCGGCGGAGAAACAGAGACGGAAATATATGCACGCGCCGGAAAAGTCGTAGAAAAACTCGGGGAAATTGAGGACGAAGAAACTATAATTGTATCGCACGGAAGCATACTCCGGCTGATACTGCTCGCATGTCTGAAATCCGAATACAGCTCAATATTCTGGAGAATAAGGCTTGACAACTGCTCTATAACCGCGGCTGAAATCAGGAACGGGAAATTAACCCTTCTCAATATAAATGACACGCTTCATTTTAAGATGAAAAGCGAAAACGAAATAAGAAACCTGCCGCTTGCGTAGATAAATGAAACTGAACTGCGGCTGAACAGACGGTGTTTTTTTGTTTTGCTTTTTTCAGCAACTTGGAATATAATACCAACGTAAAATCCAAGACGGGAGAGATTTCATCTTGAAGATTACAGTGCTGATGGACGATAAAGGTTCTGAAAATCTCGCTCTTCAAAGCGAACACGGTCTTTCTATGTGGGTAGAGTACAACGGCACGAAACTGCTGTTTGATTTCGGCTCGACCTCGCTTCCTTTTTTCAATGCAGAACAGCTCGGCATAGACGTTTCGACAGCTGATTTTATGCTGTGCAGCCACGCGCATTACGATCATGCGGGCGGTTTTCATTATGTTATGAAGCAGGGCTGGACCAAGCAGCTTATAACGGGAAGGCACTTTTGGGAAGAAAAATTTGGATTTAACGGCGTTAAGTACACCTATCTCGGTACCGGCTTTGGCAAAGCTGATTTAGACAGGCTCGGAATTGAACACAAAGTTTGCGAAAATATGCTTGAGCTTGTTCACGGATGCTTTGTGCTGACCGGCTTTGAACGCCGTTACGCGTTTGAAAAAATTCCGGAACGCTTTGTTAAAAAGACTGCAGACGGATACGTGCGCGATGACTTTGACGATGAAATATGTCTTGCTTTTGACACGGAGAAGGGGCTTGTTGTTCTTGTAGGCTGTTCGCACCCAGGTATACTCAACATTCTCTCATCGGTAAGCAAAAGACTTGGCAAAAATATTGCCGCGGTTTTCGGCGGGACTCATTTAATGGAAGCCGATGGGGAACGTATAGCATATACGCTTGCCGAAATGAAGAAACTCGGTGTCGGCATCAACGGATTTTCTCACTGCTCCGGACACACCGTACAGGAAGCGCTGAAGGACGACACGTCGCTATGCGGCTGCCACCTCGCAACAGGCGATGTAATTGAGTTTTAAATTTTAAATTCTGAATTTTGAATAAAATCGCAGCTAAATTCGTGTATTGCACCGCTCTGCGGTGAGTACAAATACAAATCAAGGGGGACTGAAAATGTCCAGCGCGTTTATGTTCTCAGTTATTTTTCTTTCAGTAATCGCGATGATATTTGCTATTTCAAAACTGAAACAGCATCCGTTCATCGTAATGGTTATTATCGCGATACTTGTCGGTCTTGTCTGCGGAATGGACCCCGAAGAGGTCATCAAGACAGTTAAAACCGGCTTCGGCAACATACTCGGCAACATCGGTATCGTTATCCTTTGCGGAACCATCATCGGAACAATTCTTGAAAAAACCGGTGCGGCTCTCACAATGGCTAACACGATTCTCGGAATCGTCGGCAAAGAACGCTCTGTCCTTACGATGGGTATAGTCGGTTACATTACCGGTATCCCCGTCTTCTGCGACTCAGGCTTCGTTATCCTTTCCCCGATTTCAAGAGCTCTTGCAGCCCAGTCCAACAAGTCACTTGCCGTTATAGCGACAGCCCTCTCAGGCGGTCTCTATGCAACGCACTGCCTTGTTCCGCCTACGCCGGGACCAATCGCCATTGCCGGTAACCTCGGCGCTGACCTCGGTCTCGTCATCATGACCGGTCTTGTGATATCAATCCCTGCGGTTGCATTTGCAATTTTCTACGCAAACAAGATCGCATCAACGATTGACATTCCTGCCAACCCGCAGTTCACGGTTGAAGAACTCCTCGAAAAATACGGCAAACTCCCGGGCGCTCTTCACAGCTTCTCACCGATTATTCTTCCGATCATCCTTATCGCTCTCAAGTCAATAGGCGATTTTAAAACGCATCCGCTCGGAGAAGGCGCGCTTCAGCATTTCGTTTCCTTCATCGGAAACCCTGTTATCGCCCTTATCATCGGTGTGTTCCTCGCCATGACGCTTATCCCCGTCCATGACAAAGATACGGACCTTGCATGGGTAACGGAAGGCGTGCAGAACTCAGCGGCAATTCTCGTTATCACGGCTGCCGGCGGTTCATTCGGCGCAATCCTCGGAAAACTTCCGATCGCAGACGCGCTTCAGGGCTCACTGCTTAACCTCGGACTCGGTATTCTTATCCCGTTCCTTATCTCAACAATTCTCAAGCTCTCAATGGGTGCCTCAACGGTTGCTATGATCGTAACCTCACAGATGGTTGCACCGCTGCTTGGAACGCTCGGTTTTGATTCAGCAATGGGCAAAGTTCTCGTCACAATGGCAATCGGCGCCGGCTCAATGACAGCCTCACACGCAAACGACTCCTACTTCTGGGTTGTATCACAGTTCTCAGATATGAAGCCGTCAGAAGCCTACAAGTGCCAGACCGGTATGACCGGAGCAATGGGTCTTGTCTGCCTCGTTGTAATCTACATCGCATCACTTATTCTTCTCTAGGAAATACCAATAAAACAGGGTGGGCAAGAGCCTGCCCTGTTTTTTCAAAAAGGGGTGCTGAAAATGAAAAAAGTAGTAGTTGTATCGGATTCTTTCAAAGGCTCTATCGATTCAATTGAAATCTGCCACATTGCCAA